>NZ_JAMPKN010000005.1:0-2500 GCF_039962155.1 Trichocoleus desertorum AS-A10
ATTATTGCCCTGGCATCGAGCTATTGTCCCGTGGGGCTGCCCCCAAAGTATCGTCGCCGCTACAGCGTTTCACCTCTGAGTTCGGGATGGGTCAGTGTGGTTCCACCGCGCCATGAACACCAGGAATATCTCCAAAACCTTGAAGGCTGCATAGTCCCTTGTCTTTTCGTCACCAACGTCTGTTGTGAGGTCAAGCCCTCGGTCTGTTAGTATTGCTCGACTTCATGTGTTGCCACACTTCCATCTACAACCTATTAACGGGTGTTCTGCCCGTGACCTTACTGGATTAACTCCATGAGAGCACTCATCTTGAGGTGGGCTTCCCACTTAGATGCTTTCAGCGGTTATCCGCTCCGCACTTGGCTACCCAGCGTTTACCGTTGGCACGATAACTGGTACACCAGCGGTGCGTTCCTCCCGGTCCTCTCGTACTAAGGAGGATTCCTCTCAATGCTCTTGCGCCTGCACCGGATATGGACCGAACTGTCTCACGACGTTCTGAACCCAGCTCACGTACCGCTTTAATGGGCGAACAGCCCAACCCTTGGCACGTACTTCCGCACCAGGTTGCGATGAGCCGACATCGAGGTGCCAAACCTCCCCGTCGATGTGAACTCTTGGGGGAGATCAGCCTGTTATCCCTAGAGTAACTTTTATCCGTTGAGCGACGGCCCTTCCACTCAGTGCCGTCGGATCACTAAGGCCGACTTTCGTCCCTGCTCGACTTGTTTGTCTCGCAGTCAAGCTCTCTTCTGCCTTTACACTCTACGGCTGATTTCCAACCAGCCTGAGAGAACCTTTGCGCGCCTCCGTTACCTTTTAGGAGGCGACCGCCCCAGTCAAACTGCCCACCTGATACTGTTCCCTCGCCAGTTAATGGCTTAGGGTTAGAATTCTAGCCTCACAAGAGTGGTATCTCACCGTTGACTCCGCTGCTCCCACAAGAGCAACTTCTTAGTCTCCCACCTATCCTGCGCATGCAAGGCCCGAACCCAATACCAGGCTACAGTAAAGCTTCATAGGGTCTTTCTGTCCGGGTGCAGGTAGTCCGTATCTTCACAGACATTCCTATTTCGCCGAGCCTCTCTCTGAGACAGCATCCAGATCGTTACGCCTTTCGTGCGGGTCGGAACTTACCCGACAAGGAATTTCGCTACCTTAGGACCGTTATAGTTACGGCCGCCGTTCACCGGGGCTTCAGTCGCCAGCTTCAACTCCGAAGAGCCTGACCGACTTCCTTAACCTTCCGGCACTGGGCAGGCGTCAGCCCCCATACTTCGTCTTACGACTTCGCGGAGACCTGTGTTTTTGGTAAACAGTCGCCTGGATCTCTTCACTGCGACCACCTCTCGGTGGCACCCCTTCTCCCGAAGTTACGGGGCCATTTTGCCGAGTTCCTTAGAGAGAGTTATCTCGCGCCCTTGGGTATTCTCAACCATCCCACCTGTGTCGGTTTCGGGTACAGGTAATCATGGATTATCGTGCTTAGAGCTTTTCTAGGAAGCCTGACTTCAACCACTTCGGGTCCGTAGACCCTCGTACTCATGCCTCAGCTCAGAGCGTTTTCACCGCTCCTCATCACCTCGAACACTTGAACCGGTAACCAACATCCGGCTGGCCTAGCCTTCTCCGTCCCTCTGCACTATCCATCATCAGTATCGGAATGTTGACCGATTGTCCATCGACTACGCTTCTCAGCCTCGCCTTAGGTCCTGACTAACCCTCCGTGGACGAGCCTTCCGGAGGAACCCTTGGGATTTCAGGGCATTGGATTCTCACCAATGTTTGCGCTACTCAAGCCGACATTCTCACTTCCGCTTCGTCCATACCTGCTCTCGCTAGTACTTCTCACTACTACGGAACGCTCCCCTACCGATTAATTTATTAATCCCACAGCTTCGGCATGTCACTTAGCCCCGTTCATTTTCGGCGCAGAATCGCTTGACCAGTGAGCTATTACGCACTCTTTTAAGGATGGCTGCTTCTAGGCAAACCTCCTGGTTGTCTCGGCAATTCCACCTCCTTTATCACTTAGTGACAATTTGGGGGCCTTAGCTGGTGGTCTGGGCTGTTTCCCTTTCGACAATGGAGCTTATCCCCCACTGTCTCACTGGCAACGTGTTCAACGGGTATTCTGAGTTTGTCTCGATTTGGTACCGCTCTCGCAGCCCGCACCGAAACAGTGCTTTACCCCCCGCCTATAATCGTTACCGCTGCGCCTCAACACATTTCGGGGAGAACCAGCTAGCTCCGGGTTCGATTGGCATTTCACCCCTAACCACACCTCATCCGCCGATTTTTCAACATCGGTCGGTTCGGACCTCCACTTGGTGTTACCCAAGCTTCATCCTGGACATGGTTAGATCACCCGGGTTCGGGTCTATAAACAGTGACTTATTCGCCCTTTTCAGACTCGCTTTCGCTTTGACTTCGGCATTCTCGCCTTAATCTGCCACTGCCTATAAGTCGCCGGCTCATTCTTCAACAGGCACACCGTTAC
>NZ_JAMPKN010000005.1:7500-254659 GCF_039962155.1 Trichocoleus desertorum AS-A10
TAATCATGGTGTAACTTGACACTGACAAAAATCTACGGTTGTCTTAAGACTACGGTGCACCATCTCAGGTAAGTTTCAATTGCCTGATTATTGATTGCTTGGGTTTGACAGACTAGCTCATCAGCTAATGCTTAAATCCTTCGGAGATTGAGCTAGATACCTGCAACTGAATCGGTTTTGAATGCAATGTTTTGTTCACCAGCTTGTGAGGAGAGTGTTGATGCGCCGTCTTTTTCGATTGGCAGTTATGGTTTTAAGCACTACTGCAATTGCCCTCTTGGCGACTAGTTGTGGAGAGAGCAAGATCGTTCAGTGCAACAAGTTAATTGACGTTATTAATAAAGGACAGGCACTTGCTAGTTCAGGCATAAATGGCAACGATCCGGCTGCAATGAATCAGTTAGCTACCAACTTAGATGGACTCAGCCAAGAGATTAAAGGGGTTAAGGTTCAAGACACAAAATTGCAAGTATTCCAAGCTAACTTCGCCAGAATTTATCAAACTTTAGCCCAATCGTCGCGCGAGATTGCCAACGCAGTTGCCAGCCTCCGGCAAACTCAACCAACAGGGACAGGTGGTACACAAGCCAAAGCAATGCAAGCAAAGGCCCAAGCTGCTACCCAAACGGCGCTAAAAGCAGCTCAGGAGGAAAGTAGATCTGTGAGTGACCTAAATGGTTACTGCAAAGCACAGTAGCGAAGCTGTCATGCAGATGCTAAAACCACATGGGCGAAAATTAACTGGAACTAGGGTGAGTTGATGAACGGCAAGAAATGGCATCAGGTTGGTTGGCGAAAAATTGCAGAATCAACTCTGCCATTTCATCCGCATATTTTTGGGGCAAAGCATGGTCAGCCTCAGGAATAATTGCTAACTCAGCGCCTGGAATTTGTTTGGCATAAGTTTGGCTATGCCATAAGGGAATGGTTTCGTCGCGATCGCCTGTGATTACTAGGGTTGGCACTCGCAACTGATGAATGTGCTGCTCTACTGTGTCAATCGCGTCTTCCGGTCGCAGTCGGTCTAACAGAAAGGCACGAGCCGCAGGTTGAGCTTTCAATTCCTGACGAAACCAGCTAAGTTGGGCAATCGCCGCCCGCTGACCCAATAACCCCGCTAACGGTTTAACCAAATGTAGGCCCCAATCAACCACTGGGACAGGCCATAATAACGGGCGCAAATGGTCATAGCGGCCACAAAAACTATCGTCTCGAATTCCGGCAGCGGCTGCTAAGACAAGACCATTCACCGCATCGGGATACTGCAAGGCATAAGCTGCCGCGACCCAACCACCGAACGAATGGCCTATGAAATAACAGGAACCTAGATTTAGGGCTTCTACCACCTGGCGCACAAAAGCTACTTCTGTTGCAATGTCGTAGCGAATAGCAGGCTTACCCGAATTCCCAAAGCCAAGCAAGTCTAGACTGATGCAGCGATAGTGCGATCGCAATTTCTGCATCAGAGGTAGCCAACAAGCTCCAGTGCCTAGAAACCCATGTAACAGCACCAGTGTCGGACCGCTCCCCATTTCCAAATAGGCTGCTGGCTGGGAACTAGTATCAGGTTGTCCAAACTGTAGGGGTATGGTTAGGATGCGTGGATCAGTCGAAGATTCCAATTCAGTCAACACAACTCAATAAACAATTGTGAAAAGCGTTACACTTCATTGCAGAGCTCAAAGATCAGCTTAACGGCATGATAACTTCTTTGATGGTCGATTGACGGCGCAGAGTAAGGGAAGGAGAACACTTTGGAGTCGCATTCACATCAGTCACTGAATTATTCCACTCGCGAAGACTTTAGCGAGTACGTCGCTCACCTCCAGCTTCACATGACGTTACAAGCTCGCAACTTGGTCCCACCGCTGATCCAAGCTTCCGATAGCCGAGAACAGTTGCTCCAGCAGACACAGGCTACTATCGAGAAGATCATTTCTCGCCAAGCTTCATAACTTTGCCATTCTCTAAAAACTCCATACATCTGGATTAATCAGGGCCGAAAGCTCTGATTTTTTCTTTTATTGGACCTCTAATTAGCCTTGCTTCTAAGCGATCGCCCATCGCGAAATTCCAGAAATCAATCTGTAGTGTAGATGACAAAATGTAACAAACTTCCACATCATAGGGGAAGAATTGTTGCTATGTGTCCAGCGTGGGCAACTACAGGTTGATAGAAGGATTGGTAGAAGGAACTATATTTTGAAAGCTTTTACAGATTTAGCGCCTGAGCCTCGTCGCAACTTATTAGTTTTGTTTGCCACCGGACTGCTATTTTGGTGCAGTTTGGCTTCTTTGCTGCCAACCTTACCCCTCTACGTACAAGAAATTGGTGGGAGTAGCCAACAAATTGGCATTGTGATGGGGGCCTTTGCAATTGGCTTGCTATTGTCGCGGGCTTGGTTAGGAAATTTAGCCGATAACCGCAGTCGCAAGATCGTTTTGCTGATTGGCATGACAGTTGTGGCGATCGCTCCCCTGGGCTATTTGTTTATCCATTCCATCCCATTGCTGATCGCAGTTCGAGCTTTCCACGGTGTCAGCATTGCCGCCTTTGGTACGGCTTACAGTGCCTTAACCGTTGATCTTTCACCAGAGAAAAATCGTGGTGAGTTAGTTGGGTATATGAGCTTGGTTAACCCAATTGGGGTCGCGATTGGACCTGCAATAGGTGGGTTACTCCAAGCAGCGGTAGGATATATTCCTTTATTTCTCTTATCCGCCTTGTTGGGTTTGATTGGGCTAGTGAGCGCAGTACAAGTTCGTGAACCCAATCGGCACTTAGAGAACGGAGATTCAAGCTCTAGTGGTCCATCCAATCAGTTTTGGCGTTTATTACTCAGTCCCCGAATTCGCATTCCTGCTCTGGTAATGCTATTAATCGGCTTAGCATTTGGGACTCTGAGTACCTTTGTGCCCTTGTACATTGCTGAAGCTAAAGTTGACCTGAACGCGGGATTCTTTTACACAGCTGCTGCGATCGCTAGCTTCGGCATTCGCCTCCTCACAGGTCGAGCTTCCGATCGCTATGGCCGAGGACTATTTATCAGCCTAAGCCTTACTTTTTATTCACTCGCAATGCTGCTGTTGTGGACTGCCCGCAATGCTGAAGCTTTCTTGATTGCAGGTTTGCTAGAAGGCGCTGGAGCAGGCACGCTAATTCCTATGATGGTGGCGTTGATGGCCGATCGCTCCCAACCACAAGAGCGAGCTAAAATTTTAGCGCTATGTGTGAGTGGTTTTGATGTGGGTATCGCGATCGCTGGTCCCATTTTTGGCTCTGTAGCGGAGCAAGTAGGGTACCGCAGCTTGTTTGGCTTCTGCGCTATTCTCGCATTTGTAGGTCTGCTAGTTTTCATCACTCAATCTAGCAAAGACCTAGCTTACTCACTCAAATTCGCTTCCGGGCGAGGTCGCGATCTGTATGCAGTTAATCAAACGCCTCAAAAAAGTTAAAGGGCAGGCACTAAGCCTACCCTTTTTGACGGGCTAGGAGGGATTCGAACCCCCGACACCGTGGTCCGTAGCCACGTGCTCTAGTCCACTGAGCTACAAGCCCCCGACAAGAATTCATATTAGCACACCTAAACCAAATGACACAACAAATTTTTCCTGAAAGCCCGAATTCAGCTAGTAGTCAGCCCTTGAGCCATTTAGACTCAGCAGGGCAAGCTCAGATGGTAGACGTTTCTGCTAAAGAGTCAACCATCCGTCAAGCGATCGCGGTGGGCCAAGTCCGCATGCGCCCAGAGACGCTGGGAGCGATCCAAGCGGGTAATGCACCTAAAGGGGATGTGGTTAGCACAGCTAGGTTGGCTGGAATCATGGCCGCCAAGCAAACCGCACAATTGATTCCTCTTTGTCACCCTTTACCACTGCATAAAGTAGAAGTTTGGCTCACTCCAGACCATCATTTACCGGGCTATCAAATTCGGGCAGAAGTGAAAACCAAAGCCGAAACAGGCGTAGAGATGGAAGCTTTGACAGCCGTCTCAATCACAGCTTTAACTCTCTATGACATGGCTAAAGCTCTAGAAAAGTCAATGCAAATTGAGTCAATTCGCTTGCTCAGTAAGACTGGTGGTAAGTCAGGCAACTACCAAGCCGAAGCAACAGACGCATCTTAACTAGAACCAAATCCTAAACAAAAACTACAGATTATTGACACTGCTTCACCTAGAGGATGATGCTAGAGAAAAAGCCTGATTAGTTTTTCAAAAAGTATTATAAATGAACAAAATTGCCATACTAGATGACGATGAGCACTGGTGTTTTTTAATTCAGCGCTTCTTTAGAGGTACTTTTGAAGTCTCTGTTTTTCACTCTTTCAGTGAGTTAATTCCTAAATCTTCTCAATATGACCTGATTATTGTGGATTTTTCCATTCCACCAACTCAATACCAAAAAAATATTGATGGTTGCAGTATTATTCAGCAGCTCAAGCAGGACTTAAGTCAGTCACCGATTCTGGTTCTTACTACTGCATTTATTAGCAAAAATAATTTGGCGTTAGGCAAGCAACTTTGCCCAGAAGCAGATTTCTTTATTGCTAAAGATGCTGGACTAGAATTTATTTTGAGTGCAGTTAAACAACTCCTTACAGATAAAAAGCTTCCTGTTCATCTAGCTTCAGGGCTTGAGTAGGCAAGTTGTGGGCAGCGTCCTAGATCTAGCCATTGATTAGGGCTTGGAAGTAGAGTAATAACTTAATACTTCTTGCCCCCGACGTACTAGCTTTTCGGGACCTTCCATCATTAAGAGATAGCGTCCTTGGCTTAGGTAGTGGCGGTAAATTCCAGAGGTACTGCCTTCTCCTAGGAACCCTAACAGCGCTCCCGCTACAGCTCCGCAAAAACCACTTACAACACCGCCCGCTACGATCATGAGTACTAGATTGGCATGCAGGGGAAAGCCCAAGCCAAAGTGAATAAATAGGGCTCCAATAAAACTAATTGCCGAGCCACCTGTTCCAGCAAAAACTGCCAAAGCTTGCGCTTTACGAGTAGCAATCTGCATGGGTTTTAGAAGCCCAACCCGATCAGGACTGCTATAGCCCTTACCAACGATCGCTAAATGCTCGGGAGAAATTCCATGCGATTGCAAAAGCCGATAAGCTTGAAAAGCAGCCGCTTCGTCTGAAAGGATAAAAACAGTTAAATGGGAGCGACGAGTTAGGGTCGCTTGGCGAAGAAATCGTTTAACAGTCACAAGCCTAAGCTGGGTTAAGAAATGGATAGCTTTGCTTGATTCTAATCTTAGTTTCTAGTTCGTTTGTTGGTTTGCGTTGCAACTTAACTAATTTTTTAATCTCGTTGTTAAGTAATCAGTTCATGACATTGCTATAAAACGACAAGGGTGACGTATTGTATGAGTGACGAGCAAGCAGTACTAGCAGCTAATCAAGCCTTCTACCGAGCTTTTGAAAGAAAAGATATGGAGGCAATGCAGGCAGTGTGGTCCAAAGGCACAGGTAGCCTCTGCATTCACCCGGGACGGCTAGCTCTACGAGGATGGGATGCGATTGGTAGCTCTTGGGAGAAAATCTTCAAGAACACTAGCTATCTCGAAATTGAGGTAGAGATCATTACTACTGAGGTAAATAGCGCGATCGCCTATGTCGTAGTGCTCGAAAAGCTATTTCAGGTAGTCGGTAACCAGAAAGTCCAGGCACAATCTATAGCGACTAATATTTTTGAGTGCATGGCCCAGAAATGGTATCTGGTCCATCATCACGGCAGCCCTCTAGCTCGCTAGCTTTAATGAACGCTTGTAACTAATGTTTGAGAACCGCGTGTCCCTTTTCCGAGCTGCTAGAGTTTATGCCAAAATGGGGCTGTCACGTACTTACTCAAGTACAAGATTGCGATCGCTCGAAAAGTAGAAGCAGATAGATTTTACTTTTTCAAGTGAATTCCTTTGCTGGTGTAGCCCCCATCATTCACACCAACACTAGGAAGCGTTCTAGCGCTGGCTGGAGGAAGGATTTAGCTAGTATATGTTAAGACTATTGACATAGCCTCAATTTAATTCACCCTAAAACTTTGAAATCCAGGCAGGCTTAGGTAAGCAGCCTGCGTTGCTCACCTCATACACCCCAAAAGGAAAGATAGAGTCATGGGATTATTCGACCGCATTAGCCGAGTAGTCAGATCCAACGTCAACGACATGGTCAGCAAGGCTGAAGATCCAGAGAAGATTCTGGAACAGTCTATTCTGGACATGCAAGAGGACTTGGTGCAGTTGCGTCAAGCCGTTGCCAGTGCGATCGCCAGCCAAAAGCGAACTCAACAACAACAAAACCAGGCTCAAACCGAATCTAATAACTGGCAGCAACGCGCTCAATTGGCGCTACAAAAGGGTGATGAGAACTTAGCCCGTGAAGCATTGCTACGCCGTAAAACCTACAATGAAACCGCTACGAGTCTGAAAACTCAACTCGACCAACAAAACGGTCAGGTTGATACTTTGAAGCGTAGTTTAATCGGCTTAGAGAGCAAGATTTCGGAAGCGAAGACTAAGAAAGACATGCTCAAGGCCCGCGCTGCTGCTGCGAAAGCTAATGAGCAACTGCAAAATGTGGTCGGCAATATGAGCACTGGTAGTGCTATGGGTGCTTTTGAGCGCATGGAAGAAAAGGTATTGCAAATGGAGGCTCGTTCTCAAGCAGTTGCTGAGTTGGCAGGCGCTAACTTAGAAAGCCAATTTGCCCAATTAGAGTCTGGTAGCGATGTAGATGATGAGCTGGCCGCTATGAAGGCTCAGTTGATTGGTGGTGCTTCACCTGAACAGAAAACGCTACCTGCATCTAGCCCATCAGCGAGCGCACCCAAAGATGCAGCCGTTGATGCTGAATTGGAAGACCTGAAAAAGCAGCTTGACAGTCTATAACAGTGTTTAGCACTTTTACTGTGTCTTCTCATGAGACCTAACCCCCAGCCCCTCTTCCCTTAAAGGGAAGGGGAGCTAGAGTAGGAGTTGCGGGAGATTGAGTCTGTGAGAGATTTAAAGCGCATCGGCGATAGGCAGAGGGTTTAGAGAGGCCTGCAAGAACTCTAACTTGCTCCCAAGAATTTATGAGTTGATTCTTAACCAGTCAGCATCGTTTTAAAGTATTAAGTAATTATTAGAATTCAAACGTCATGACTGGCAGTGTAATTACGATTTCAGACGCTGAGTTTGCGGCAACCGCTCTTGAGCCAACGAGTAAACTTGTGGTTATCTACTTTTGGGCTCCTTGGTGTGGCCCTTGCCGCCTTACGGCTCCCTTGATGGATTGGGCTGCGACTCACTACAGCGATCGCCTCAAAGTTGTCAAAATGGAGATAGACCCCAATCCTGAAACCGTGGCGAAGTACCAAGTGCAGGGAGTACCCGCTCTAATCTTCCTTAAAGATGGGGAAGTCGCGGCTTCAATTGAAGGAGCCATTGGTAAGCAAAAGCTGATTGATCTGCTCGAAACTCACTTACCAAAGTAGGCCAAAGTAGAGGCCAAAGTAGGGTTATTAGTAGCTCTCAGCCGCTCGCCTAGAGCCTTTAGCCATCATCCGTTAGATGGCCAGCCAACCGAATTGATCTCAATTGCTGAGAGCGAAGTTATTATGCAATTTGCCAAGCGTCTAGCCCCTCTTCAATCTAATGTGTTTGCTGATATGGACCAGGCAAAAGCTAGAGCCAGAGCAGCAGGCCGAGACTTGATTGATTTGTCGCTTGGCTCCTCCGATTTACCCGCAGCGGAGCATGTGATTGAGGCGATCGCGCAGTCTCTTTCAGACCAAAGCACCCACGGCTATTTGTTGTTTCATGGCACACAAGCCTTCCGCCAAGCCGCAGCCACTTGGTACGAAAAGAAGTTTGGTATTGCAGTCGATCCAGAAACCGAAGTCTTACCTTTAGTCGGTTCGCAAGAAGGCACAGCTCATTTACCTTTAGCAGTACTCAATCCCGGAGACTTTGCGCTGCTGCTAGATCCAGGCTATCCCTCTCACGCCGGGGGAGTTTATTTAGCTAGTGGGCAAATTTATCCCATGCCGCTGCTAGCTGAAAACAACTTCTTGCCGATTTTTGCAGACATTCCAGGCCCAGTTTTGGCGCAGTCTCGCATGATGGTGTTGAGCTATCCTCATAACCCCACCGCCGCGATCGCCCCGCTCTCGTTTTTCCAAGAAGCGGTTGCCTTCTGCCAACAGCACAATTTAGTTTTGGTGCACGATTTTCCTTACGCTGACCTCGTGTTTGATGGCACAGCTTTGCCCTCCGTCCTACAAGCTGACCCAGACAAGAGCGTATCTATTGAATTTTTTACCCTTTCCAAGTCCTACAACATGGGTGGATTTCGGATTGGATACGCGATCGGCAATGCTGAACTGATTCGAGCTTTGCGCCAAGTCAAAGCGGCTGTCGACTTCAACCAATATCGAGGGATTTTGAATGGGGCGATCGCTGCTCTCACAGGCCCTCAAGAAAGCATTCAAGTCACTGTAGAAACCTTTCAACAACGACGCGATGCATTTGTAACCGCTCTCAACCGCATTGGTTGGCAAGTACCGATGCCTACGGCCACTATGTATGTTTGGGCCAAACTACCTGAGCGCTGGAGCCAAAATTCAATGGAGTTTTGCACTCAAATGGTTGAGGCAACCGGAGTTGCTGCGTCTCCCGGTGCTGGTTTTGGTAAGTCGGGTGAAGGATATGTGAGATTCGCCTTAGTCCATGAGCCAGCCATTTTGAAAACTGCGGTTGATAGAATTGCTCAATTTCTCGAAGCTCATTGAAGATTTCCGGTTTTAACTCTGCACAACTATTTACGTTGATTTACTGAAAGCTAAGATTGAAGGTTTTTACTTAAGGCCCAACCTTCATAGCTTCTTCACAAAATCCTGTAAAAATCTATACTAATTTCACCAATCATCTCGTACGTAATACTTAGACTAAGGTGTTGTGAACGACCTAGAAGCTGAACAATGAAGTAGAGAAACTCAGAAGTTAGCTCTGCACTTGCATTCACGATATTGCATTACCAGTATTTCGCTAACGTTTATGAGCATTGATATTAGTACGTTATTCGACGAAAGGTTCTATCTATTCACTTATACAGATGTCGCCGCCGCTGTCGCTCAAGGATTTTTTGCCAGTGGCTTAGAGCATTTCAGGCAGTTCGGGCAACGGGAGCACCGCAATCCTAGCCCTCTGTTCGATAACCAATTTTATTTACAAAATCACCCTGATGTTGCTGCGGCAGTAGCCCAGGGAGCCTTTCCCAGCGGTTTAGACCACTTCTTACAATTTGGTCAGTCTGAGCAACGCAATCCTAGTTCCTTGTTTGATAACAACTTCTATTTAGCGACTTATACGGATGTTGCTGCGGCAGTAGCCCAAGGTGTTTTGAGCAGCGGATTTGAGCATTTTCTACGCTATGGGCGGTTTGAACAGCGCAATCCTAGTTCTCTGTTCAATGAAAGTTTTTACTTAGCTCACAACTCAGATGTTGCTGGGGCGGTTGCAGCGGGCGCTTTTATCAGTGGATTTGACCACTTCTCCCGACATGGCAGGCTAGAAGGGCGTGACAGCATCAATACGGCTCCTCTTGCCAATAGTGACGCTGTTGTGACTACTGCCAATACAGCCACCGCTATCAATGTGCTAGGAAACGATAGCGATAAAAATCAAGACGTGTTGGCTCTAACTGGGTTTAGTTCAGCCGCAAATGGCACCGTGACTAAAAACAGTGATGGCACGCTGACTTATGCGCCGAATGCCAATTTTAGTGGGGTAGACACCTTCACTTACACAATTGAGGATGGCTACGGTGGCACAGCAACAGGCACAGTTGCAATTACGGTTAACCCTGCGCCCTCGGTTACACCAACTAACGGCTACTACGGTTATACAACTGGAAAATTTCCTAATCTAAGCGAATCTTCCGGTTTAGTGCGAGGAGCGGGAGATTTTTGGTGGACTCACAACGATTCGGGCAATACTGCGGCTATCTATGCAATAGACAACAGAGGCAAAGCTATTGGCCAAGTCAACGTCACTGGGGCAACTAACGTTGATTGGGAAGAGATTACCACTGGGCCTGCTCCTGGTGGAGGCAGATACCTCTTTATTGGGGACATTGGCAACAACCAAAACCTTAGCGTTGGCTCACGCACGAATCAGAAAATTTATGTTGTGAATGAACCGAGTGCCGGTGCTCAATCTGTGAGCTTAGTGGCAACGCTGCCGATCAGGTATCCCAGTGGCTCTTTTGACAGCGAGGCCATGATTTTTGACTCAGACAGACAAGAACTGTTAATTATCACCAAGGATTTATTCCCCACCACTGGGCAAAGCAAGATTTTTAGTCGCAGTTTAAGTCCAAACAGCCCCACTCTCACCCTAGTTGGCACATTTGACGTTTCTCAGCGAACAACCTTAAGCGATCGCCTAGTCACAGGTGCAGCTTTGAGCAGCGATCGCACCACCTTTATCTTGCGTACATACAACACCGCTTTCCTGTGGCAGCGCACTCCTGGCGAATCATGGAGTAGCTTGTTTGGGCGGCAGCCAAATATGGAAATCCCTTTGCCCAACGAAACCCAAGGAGAAGCGATCGCCTTTGGCGAGAGTAATACAGAGTTCTACACCACGAGCGAACAAACGGGTCTGTTTAGCCGCTATGCCTATTTACCCATTTACACAGGCACAGCCAATAACGATGTGATTGTTGGAGATACAGCAGCCAACGTGCTTGCAGGCGAAGCAGGTGGCGATCGACTCACGGGTGGAGGGGGAACCGATATTTTCCTCTACAAAGCTCCAAACCACGGTAGAGATTCAATCACCGACTTTGCATCTGATGACACGTTCCATATTTCGGAAGCAAATTTTGGAGGTGGTTTGCGAGCAGGAATTCCCCTCAGCACGACTACTGCTTCCACAGGAGTCTTGGTAAGTAGTGCTGCGCCTACGTCACTTGGCACCAGCGCTAACTTCCTCTACAACACCAGCACTGGGGTTCTCAGCTTCGATGCTGATGGCACGGGTGCTGGCTCAGCCGTCGCGATCGCCACCTTAACTAACACGCCAATTCTCAACATTAATCAGTTTGTAATTACCTACTAATACCAATTCTCCAAATTCTATTTACAGATATTCGTAAGGGCGAACGGCCGTTCGCCCCTACAGCCAATTACTTGTAACCTGATTTCCAGGAATTGATATTACTCATTCCAGGCAGCCGAACGTTTAATGGATGCGTATTATTGAGTACTTGCGAGGATGCAATGGCCTTAATCTGACGCTGTGCTTCCGGAAAACTACTGGCTACCTGTATTTCTACGGGAATGAGCGATCGGTAGCTATCAAAAGAGCAAGCAATTCTTTATCTAAGCTTAGGCAAAATCTCAGCGAACTTTACCTATTTGAGTACTTAAACTTTCTAGACTAGGCGTTGATTCAATACCAAAAAATACTCAAGTAAAACTACGAAGTAGTAGATTGCCCCTCAGAGTTTTATCGATCTTGTTAACTCTGGATCGCACAAATCTACCTCCCCTGTAGTGGGTGTTCCAGGGCTCGAACGTTATCTAGAAATCTTGTGGAGACACACAACATGGTGAAGAGTATTAAACGCCTAATCGTTGGAGCCTCCGTGTTCGCAACTGTCAGTGCGATCGCTAACGCTCCTACATTTGCAGCATCTATCGTCAATGCAACAGTTGGAGGTAATGCATCTTTTCTGACTTACACAGTCATTGGCGGTCAAACCGTAGTAGACCCAACCAATAATGTGCAGGCAGCATTAGATGGTGATAGCAGCGCTCCAGGCGGCAATGTCGAACTATTTTCTAATAGTGAAGCAGGTTCTCTCTACTCCAGCGCCGGAGCAACCTCGGCCCAAAAGCTAACCGCTTTCAACAATTTTTTGGGTTACAACGAAGTTAAAACTTTGGATGGTCAGCTCAACGGTAAAAACATCAGCCTCAGCAGCTTAACCGCTGTAGATTGGCTAGGAGCTAGCAACGTTACTACTCTCCAGACAGCCCTCGGTTCTAATACAACTGCCATCCAAAAATCTGCAGCGATCGCCTCGCTCTACAATTCATCCAACTTAGCAACCACTTGGTTTAACACCACCCTAACTCAGTACGGGATGGCACCTAACCAAAACCTATTTAGCACCTTTTTGCTAGCAGGTGGGCTGCAAAGATTTAGTGACCCCAACATCTCCTATGTCAATCAAGACGATCAAACTGGGTTGATTAAGATTGGCTTAGCCGGACATTTCAATGCTGCCCCTCTCTTAGGATTACCGGGCACCATTCAGGCCAGTGAACTAGTCAAAGTTAGCTACAACGGACAAGCGAGCCGGTACTTACGTAGCTATCAGGCGACTAAGTCTGGGCTCATCTCCAAAGATGGTACAAATTCTCACACTGGCAACTATGAAGTCTCGTTGCAAGGTGAACTACCACCAAAGTCTACCCCTGAGTCAGTTCCTGAGCCTTCACTAGCACTGGGCTTATTTAGTCTGGGTGGACTGTTTGCGGCTAAGCGTAAGTTAACCAAACAAGCCTCAAACTAATTATTAATTCAGTCAACATCAGAACCAGGAGGCGATCGCTTCCTGGTTTAATTTTGTGGTGTAAGTCTAGAAAATTTTCGTTTATATCCACTTAATGTTCAGATAATTCTTATCGCTACTAAGTCTCACGTCACTTAAATACTTTAATCTTATTAGACCTTACCGCGCTCGGTTTCACGCTGCTGTTAGTCGAGCCTTGCGTTAATGGGTCAGGACAGATACTATAGGCTGCGAAATTGGATGTAACCAATTTAACTTAGAGGCTGATAGAGTCTCTAACTAAAATTTGGTCTCCAGATTGGGTAGCTTTGTGCAAAAGGAATTATAAGGATGAGCCAGGATGCAGATGAGTTAGGACAAGGCAGTGCTCGAATCTTGCTGATTGAGGACAATGACTCCAATCGGCAACTGCTGAGTGACTATCTCAATTACTGCGGTTATACCGTACTAACTTTGGCCGCAGGTGCTGGGTTTTTTACGGCGATCGCTCAATTTCAGCCGCATGTTGTGCTTTTAGATCTGAAATTACCAGATATCGATGGATACACTCTTTTAGAGCAACTGCAACAACGTGGGGAAGAGTTCCAAGTCCCTGTAATCGTCGTTTCAGCGTTTGCTTTTCAGTCTGACCAGCGGCGAGCGTTGAGTTTAGGGGCTCGTCGTTACCTAGTCAAACCAGTGAACCTGAACCTACTCAAACAAGCAATCCGAGAGGAACTGCCCTACTCGGTCTTATAGGAATTCCTCTGCTAAATCCAGATTTATTTGGCTCTTTGTTCTATGACAAAGGTTTCAACAAGCTGACTCAAGGTTTGTACTGAGGCACCTGCTTCAGAAATTTGAGATTCCAACTCTGCAATTAGCAGGGTTGCCGTTTGCAATTGATTTAGAATTTTATCAATAGCATTGCGAGTTTGTGACTCAAACTCTTCAATTTCCATACTTTTACTACTTAATTAATAGTCTTAATACATACATTCACAACCATAGCAATTACGGAGGGAAGAGAGAATCCGTTAATTCGCTTAAGATTTCTAGCTGTTCTAAAATAAAGGTATAGGGCCACACTTCTCGGACACCCTATGGGTTGAAGCTCAAGATTCTATAATTTTCAGTTCGTTTATTTTTCTAATTCGGCCTGTGACCCTATCTTCTCAAGTTTTGCCACTGCTGAAAGAGCCTGAGCGCCTCGAAACCCGATTGAAAGAGATTCCAGCGGAGCCTGGGGTTTACTACATGCGGGATGTGAGCGATCGCATTCTCTATATTGGTAAGTCGAAAAAGCTGCGATCGCGGGTGCGCTCCTATTTCCGTGATTTACAGTCACTCAGCCCTCGCATCGCGTTGATGGTGCGACAGGTCGCAGAAATCGAGTTTATTGTCACAGATACAGAAGCTGAAGCCCTAGCGCTAGAAGCGAACTTAATTAAGCAGCATCAACCACATTTCAATGTGCTGCTTAAAGATGACAAAAAATATCCTTATCTCTGCATTACCTGGTCAGAGGATTACCCCCGCATCTTTATTACTCGCAAGCGACGGTTGGGTAATGAAAGAGATCGGTTTTACGGTCCCTACGTCGATACTCATTTGCTCCGCAGCACCCTGCATATTGTGAAGCGGATCTTTCCCTTGCGGCAGCGTCCCCAACCTCTGTTTAAGGATCGTCCCTGCCTTAATTTCGATATTGGTCGTTGCCCAGGCGTTTGTCAGCAAATGATTTCGGGTGAAGACTATCGCAAAATTGTACAGAAAGTCGCGATGGTCTTTCAAGGGCGTACCGGGGAACTGGTTGATACCTTAATGGTGCAAATGGATCAAGCTGCCGAAGCTTTGAACTTCGAGCAGGCGGCTCGCCTCCGTGACCAGATTAATGGTTTGAAATCTCTAGGTGCAGAGCAAAAAGTAGCGCTCCCCGATGACACCATTTCTCGTGATGCGATCGCGTTGGCCGCAGATGAGCAGCATGCTTGCATTCAACTGTTTCAAATTCGCGCTGGTAGATTAGTAGGACGATTAGGCTTTGTCGCCGATGCTCAATCGGGAGAACCAGGTGCGATTCTAGAGCGAGTATTGGAGGAGCATTACCAAACGGTAGATGCAGTCGAGATTCCCGCAGAAATTCTAGTGCAGCACGAACTGCCGGAGAGCGACATGCTCGCCGAGTTTCTGAGCGATCGCAAAGGACGCAAGGTTACGATTGTCGCGCCGCAACGGCAAACTAAAGCTGAGCTAGTTGAAATGGTAGAGCGCAACGCGGAGTATGAGCTGGCTCGGACTCAACGCTTTGCCGATCGCAATGCTCAAGCGATGTTAGATCTAGCCGAAGTCTTAGATCTGCCTGACATGCCGCGACGGATTGAAGGTTATGACATTTCGCATATTCAAGGTTCCGACGCTGTCGCTTCTCAGGTCGTGTTTGTAGATGGTATACCTGCCAAACAGCACTATCGGCACTACAAAATCAAAAACCCTACTGTGACCACAGGGCACTCGGATGACTTTGCCAGCATGGCAGAAGTGATTCGGCGGCGGTTTCGTAAATATGCCGCTGATCCGCAGTTGCCAAGGGTAGGCAATTCAGATTGGCCCGATTTAGTCATGATTGATGGCGGCAAAGGCCAACTCTCGGCTGTAGTTAGCGTACTGCGGGAGCTGAATTTATTAGAAGAGTTGCGCGTGGTCAGTTTAGCGAAAAAGCGAGAAGAAATCTTTTTGCCAGGGGAGTCCCTGCCTTTAACCACAGAAGCAGAACAGCCGGGAGTGCAACTGTTGCGTCGTCTTCGGGATGAGGCTCACCGTTTTGCCGTTAGTTTCCATCGCCAGCAACGCAGCGATCGCATGCGCCGCTCTTGCTTAGAAGATATTCCTGGGCTAGGGCATCATCGCCAAAAAGAACTATTAGCTGCTTTTCGCTCAGTTGACTATATTCGGGAAGCGACCCCGGAACAACTCACAAATGTTTCTGGGATTGGCCCTCAGATAGCTCAGAAAATCTACGACTACTTTCATCCTCAGTCCTAGTTTTCTAGTAAGACGGGTTAAATAAACCTCACCGAACTAGAGTAAGGTCTAGCTCTGCTTAAGTTGTCACTACGTAGCCAAATTGCTGATCGTTGCCTAAATCCTTCTTAAGGAAGAACCATTTTCTTAATTTAGTTTTAATGATTGGTAGTAGCTTTATTTGACGCGATCGCTTTGAAGGGTTAGATAAAGTCAGGATCAATATATTCTTTTGAGTTTGCCTTCAAATTTTGCGATTTAGAGGTCAAACATTTGTGCTGACCCAGAAAACTTATGTTCGTTTTCTATAGCAGGAAATCATGACAAAATGCTTGGATCTTCCTGGTAATGCAGTTTGTGGTTTTACTGCCTTGGCAACATATTCGAGGCACAGCTTTGCCCTACGTAGACGACACCAAAAGACTTATAAAAGCTCAATGCATTATGCTGCTTGAATCGTGACGGAACGTGGAGGAGTTTAACTAGGAAATATTTTGTATTTTTAGTAACAATTGCTTCTATTTTTCTCCAATAAAATATTATCTAACGCTCAGTAAACTCATTAAGAAAGTTCATAAACATAAGTAAAATCTCATAAAAAATTTGCAGAATTGTTTAGAGAACTCTGTAATCATCGAAGAAGTTAGTATCGAGCAGTCCCAAATCAACAGCGCTTTTAGCTAATAGCAGTATTGCGGGGATCGCTCTCTCTGTAGGCGATCCCCAACCTCTGAAATCTAAAATCTAACTAAAGCTTGATTGCCGATCTGCATAAATGCCAACATAATAGAAGAGTCAGGAGACGATGACTTCTGCACTTTTAATCTCAGATTAATTTAGTAAGCTTCGATACATTTTGTTTCGAAAATCTTAGAATTACGAATTTAATTCGTGAACCTTGCCCTTAATCCCTCCTAATTGTTGAGCTAGCTGCGAGAGTATTAAAATGCGTGTTCTAGAAACCTTACAAGTTGTTCGTTGCCCTAATTGTGGTAGTCATGCCGAACGTCATCATCTTTCAGATGATCATTTGACTCGAACCCAATGCCAAACTTGTGATTATTTAATGATTACTTGCACAATCACAGGCAAAGTAATCGAAGCGTATGCTCCTGGCATCTACGCCCGTCATTAGATTTGCACTTGCGATTGCCGCACCACAATCGCAGCAGCACGGTAGGAGCGATCTTAAGCGATCGCTCCTACTTTTTTTGCCCGCAATTGACCGCAAGCGGCATCTGCTTCCAAACCCCGCGATCGCCGCACACTCGCAGCAATATGATGCTGCTTTAAACCATTTAGAAAAGCTTGAATCCGTTGTGGGCTAGGCCGTTGATAATCTACTTCACTAATTGGGTTGTAAGGAATCAAGTTAACGTGGCTCTGGAACCCCCGCAGATGTTCCGCCAGTTCTACTGCATGCTCTGGGCAGTCATTTAACCCGCCCAACAAAATGTATTCAAACGTGACCCGTCGCCCGGTTAGCTGCACATACTCGCGGCACTCGGCCAGCAAGTCTTGCAGCGGATACTGTCTCGCGCTTGGAATTAGCTGTTCTCTGACTGCTTGGTTAGAGGCATGCAAGCTCACGGCCAAAGTGGTTTGTAGCTGGTGTGTGGCTAAACGACGAATGCGGCCCGGAATGCCTACAGTCGAAATGGTCATGGCGCGTTTACCAATGCCCACATCCTCGTTCAGCGATCGCACCGCACCCAGGACATTGTCTACATTGAGCAAAGGTTCGCCCATGCCCATGAACACAATGTTGCTGACTCGCTGTTGAAAGTCTTCTTGAACTGTCAAAACTTGATCAACAATTTCATGTCGCTCCAGATTGCGGAGGAAGCCACCTTTACCTGTAGCGCAGAAGTCGCAACCCATCGGACAGCCAACCTGAGAAGACACACAAACAGTCAGGCGCTTTTCCGTGGGAATGCCTACGGTTTCAATAATTTGACCATCAGCCAGCCGCAGTAAAAACTTCACAGTGCCATCTGGTGCAGCTGCTCGGTAATGCAACGTTGAGCGCCCTATAGGCACATCAGCAACCGTGGAACGCCACTGCTTGGAGAAGACTGAAATTTCGTCCAGCGATCGCACGCCTTTTTGGTAAATCCACTGGTGTAACTGCTGCCCTCGATAAGCAGGCTGTTGCTGTTGTTTCACCCACTCCGTTAGCTCCGCCACGGAAGCACCTAGCAGGGGAGGTAAAACTACTACAGATGGCATCGGAGCCGCAGTTCCTGATTGACCAGCAGTGATAGCCTGTGCCACAGGTTGATCGGAGTAAATTCTATCCATGCGTTTTCTCAATTCCAGGAGCAGCTAGCGTTGTCAACAATTGCAGTTGCGATTCTGACAAACTTTTAATTGTAGAACTTTGGCCTCTCGGTGCTAACTCATGCACCTATATTCTTCCGCTGCCATGTAGGTAAGTTAGCTGGCCTAGGGATTTTCATTCTAGCTCAATTGGCCCGTGCAGCCTTGGACAGCGCTTTTAATTCAGGCTTCTTGGTAGTTAGAATTCCAAGCTGGAGAAATCGCAGTCTAGCTTGGATTCTGCACTCGGACGGATAAAATCAAGTTTGTAGCTGAATCCTAAAGTCTCATGCCGTTGGATCTGCCGATTTTGTCCCATCTCTGGAGTGGCTGCTATGGGCTTATGGCCTTTGAGTTCAAGTCTCCAGGCCCCATATTAGTTGAGTTGGGACCTCTCACTATTCGTTGGTATGGCCTCTTAATTGCCTCGGCTGTGCTGATTGGGGTCAGCTTGTCCCAAGCTTTGGCGACGCGTCGCCGAGTTGATCCCGATTTGATTGGTGACCTAATTATTTGGTTAGTTGTCGCTGCAATTCCCTCGGCTCGGCTGTATTACGTACTGTTTCAGTGGCAAGAATATGCTCAACGACCAGAAGATATCATTGCCATTTGGAAAGGAGGCATTGCGATTCATGGCGCTATTCTGGGCGGTTTGGTTGCCAGCCTAATTTTCGCCAAGATCAAACGAGTTTCGTTTTGGCAATTAGCAGATTTAGTCGCACCATCTTTGATTTTGGGACAGGCGATCGGGCGGTGGGGCAATTTCTTTAATTCAGAAGCGTTTGGACGACCGACTAATTTACCCTGGAAGCTGTTTATTCCTCCTGAGCAACGTCCCGTGGGATATGAGAATGTGGCGTACTTTCATCCCACGTTTCTCTATGAGTCTCTGTGGAATTTGATGGTGTTTGGGATTCTCATCACCTTGTTTTTCCGGGGACTGCGGGGAAAACCTGTTTTGAAGGTGGGAACGCTGTTTTTGGTTTATTTAGTCAGTTACAGCTTGGGGCGTTTCTGGATTGAGGGACTGCGGACAGATAGCTTAATGATTGGGCCGCTCCGCATTGCTCAAATTATTAGTTTGGTGGAAATCAGCATCGGTCTTGCTGGTTTATTTTGGCTCTACCAACTCCGTCGTCCTTTACCGGATGTGGTGGCTGCTCAGGAAACAGATCCGAAGTTGCGTCAAGAATCGGATCATCTTCCTTAAACTTGGAGATTTAAATAAGAAAAACCCCAGAAGCTGAATGGCTTCCAGGGTTAAATCAGGGTGCATCTACCATTCCATAATCCAACGGCACAGTAGCCAATCCGGATAGTTTGAATTCTGGAGCGATCGCTTTATCAAGTCTTTACGGTTACGCTTTTAGAACCAAGAGCTTGGGGGCACCTGCCCCCAAACCCCCGCTGAGGGACGGCTGCGTCCCCCAGACCCCCTCCAGAGGTAACTTCACGTACGGGGAGGCTCTAGACTGACTCCTCTACACTAAAGACTGAATCGAGATTTATGACTACGTTTGATATTAATTCTGTCGTCAGCCAACTCCCTGAAACCCAGGATAAATCTGGTCTAGCGCCTGCCGTTTACATTGTCGGAGCGGGTCCGGGTGATCCGGAGTTGCTGACGATTAAGGCGCAAAGGTTGCTGGCGCAGGCGGATGTGATTTTGTTTGCGGATTCTTTGGTGCCTCGACAAATTTTGCAGGGGGTGCGGGCAGATGCGGAGTTGATTCGCACGGCCAATAAGACGCTGGAGGAAATTTTGCCGCTGATGGTGGAGCGGGTGCGATCGCAAAAGTCGGTGGTGCGGTTGCATTCAGGGGACCCGAGTTTGTATGGAGCAGTGCATGAGCAGATGCAGGCTTTGGCGGAGGCGGAAGTGCCTTTTGAGGTGATTCCTGGAATTAGTGCGTTTCAGGCGGCGGCGGCGAAGCTGCAAGTGGAGCTAACGGTGCCAGGGTTGGTACAGACAATTATCTTGACTCGGATTAGTGGTCGTACCGAGGTGCCGGAGGCGGAGGAGTTAGCGGGTTTGGCGGCACACAAGGCTAGTCTTTGTCTCTACCTCAGCGCTCGTCATGTGGAAGCATCTCAGGCGAAGTTGATGGAACATTATGCCGCAGATACGCCTGTGGCGATTTGTTTTCGCGTTGGCTGGCCTGACGAAAAAATCCGGGTGGTGCCGCTGAGCGAAATGGCAACAGTGACTCAGCAGGAGAATTTGATCCGGACTACGCTCTATGTGATTAGTCCTGCTCTAACAGCAACTCAGGCGCGATCGCGGCTCTATCATCCAGAACACGATCATCTCTTCCGCCAGTAAGATTCTAGTCGGATTATGGCTGGGCTGTGGTTTTCCTCTCGTGAGTCTGTAATACACTGAGCGATGTAGTGCCAATCAGGTATAGACCCTTGCTAGACGAACAAGCGAAAAAGACAATCCTGCGTAAAATTCCCCACGGGCTCTACATTTGTGGAGTCAAAGAAGGGGAAGAAGTAAATGGCTTTACTGCCAGTTGGGTTATGCAGGCTTCCTTTAAGCCCCCTCTCGTCGTCAACTGTGTCAAACAGGACTCCCGCTCTCACGCCATGATCAAGAGCAGCGGTGTCTTTGTCCTAAGCTTTTTGGAAGCAGGACAGAAAGACCTGGCGCAAAAGTTTTTTCAACCGCAGCGTCGAGTCGGTAACAAGTTCGATGATGTCGAGTTTTACCTCGGAGAAACGGGTTGCCCCATCATCTCGGAAGCTTTGGGATACGTGGAATGCCGCGTAGTTGGTGCGGTCGAGCAAGGCGATCATACGGTTTACGTAGGTGAAGTGATTGCAGCAGGCACTCATCGTGAGGGCGAACCTCTCTTGCTAGAGAGCACAGGCTGGCAATACGGTGGCTAACACTTTAATTGCTAAGGATAAGAGGTTGTGAGGGCTGAGTCTTGGGCTTAGCCTAAACAATCAACTCATCAGCTAGTGAAGTTTTAGAATTTTTATATTGTCACTATGCCTTTGATCAAGGTTCAAACTTCTATTTCTGCTCCAGACAAGTCTCAAGTAGACAGCTTACTCAAGCAGTTGTCGGCTGGTCTAGCGAAACACACGGGCAAGCCTGAGTCTTACGTGATGACAGCTTTTGAGCCAGGAGTCGCCATGACTTTCGGAGGCACATCCGACCCCACTTGCTATGTAGAAATTAAGAGTGTGGGCACAATGGGGCCGACACAAAACAAAGCCATGAGTCAAGACTTTTCTGAGCAAATTGAGAAAGCTTTAGGGATTCCTGCCAATCGCACCTATATTGAGTTTTCAGATGCTAGAGGTTCGATGTGGGGTTGGAATGGCTCCACGTTTGGCTAAGGTGAGGCGATCGCTAATTGCACACTAATTGCGATCTAGTTCTGATTGGTTGAGTTCTCGACACTTTGCCTCTGCTGCCTGAAACGCCTCCAGATAGTCTTTGCCCCCTAACATCGCGTCCCCGTAATACTCATAGGGGGCAGGTCCATACACAGGCAGCGGATCGTCCTCTGGATAATCTTCTTTGGCTTCTTCGATCGCAGCTTTCAATTTCTTGACGCTCAAGCGCTGAGCTGGGAAATACCAAATCTCTTCGGGAGCGCGGTTTAGGTGGGGCAACGCGGGATCAACGATGGCATCCTCAACTTCCAGCCAGCAGTGCTCCATTGGCTTGTAGGGTATGCCTGGCAGCACCAGAAATCCTTGCACATAGGTAACTCCTGGAATCAGCAAGGCTGCTTCGTAAGCATTGTCGAAGGAGGTTTTGGCTTTGTGACTAAGTCGCTGAGCAATCTCTTCCGAGAGAGCAGCGTTTAACGGTTTACTCATTCAAACCCTCCTGAGTTTCTCAAACATGGCAGCCCTGCTGGTTGGCAGCTAACCCTTGAGAGTGGGTCTAGCTTGGTCCAACTCCATCAATCAAGTCTTAACTTTCAGTTGCAACTTCTGAATCTGCCTCAGCGGTAGCATTCTCCTCTACTTCTGGCTCTGGCTGCACCACAGGCGGCTTCGGCTGAGTAGGTTTTGGTCCCCGCATCAAAGCAGGATTGACCGGAGTTCTGGCGCGATCGTCTTCTTGATCTCTGCCTCTGCCTTTTCTTTTGTCTCTGTCGCCGCCTCTGTCACTGCCTTTATCGTTTCTATCGCTTTTATCGCGTGAAGGCCGACTTCTGCCTCGTTCTTCAGAGTTGCGAGTACCCGAATCGGAAGCTTCCGATCCTTGGAACCCTGCTGCATCACTACTGGGATTGTCTGCAACCTGACGTTCAGACTTCTTGATGGGACGTTCTACCATGATTGAGAAATTCTTTTGCTGATGTCGTCTCTTCCAACTGCTAATGTAGCGTACCGTCTACCCTGGCGGATGAATTTACAGTTTAGTTACCGTGGAAAGTTTTTCGCTCTGGCGTTAGATCTGACGGGCGAGAACTCATTGAAGCTACTCCAGTCAACCTGGTAAGGCATCAAGCAGCGATCGCACCATCTGCATGCCCAATACCAGCACGAACGCTCCCCCCGCTAGCAAGCTCAAGGGACGCAACACTCCCTGAAGCTGCCGAAGTTTTAGCTCTAATTCTCCTTCGTAATAAGCGGCGAGTTTTTGCAGCATGGCATCTAAATTGCCAGTTTCTTCGCCCGTCCGAATCATTTGCAGCGCGATCGCTGGAATCTTACCTTGTAGACTGCGGCTTATAGTTTGCCCCCGCGCTATTTGCTGACTGGCGATCGTTAAATTTTTAGCGAGTTCTGGATTGAGAATGCGATCGCGAATTAACTCCAAAGCGCTCAGCAATGGCACTCCACAGCTCAGGGGCAGTTCCAGCTCGGTAAAGTACAACATGCTTTGAGCTTCCAATAGCGGCTTCAGGACAGGTAGTTGAACTAGTAATCGATACAGGCCCGCATCAAGCGGTCGAGTCCCAACTACATAGGCACTTCCACCCAAAAGCGCTAATAGCAATCCTGCTGTGACCCAAAAGCCAGGCTGACCTAGAGAGTTACCACTGCCTTGCAGTACAACTACGAGCAGCAACAGCAAACTGATCACAGTCGCTAGACCGATGAAGGTCACCGAGCGATAAAGCCGCGTCCGTCGTTGCTGTTGCTCAGCCGCGATCGCTAGTTTGCGACAAGTTGCCGCCAAGCTACCGCTGTACTCAGCCATCTGAATCAAAGCCAAAGTCCACGGACTCCAAACCGCTGGCGTTAGAGTCATCGCAGTCGCCAAGTCCTGTCCCTGAGCAACATTGGTACTAGCTTGCTGTAGAGAGCGCTGAAAAGCCGCGCTACAATCTCTACCCGCCAAAGTCAAGCTTTGCTGCACAGGCAATCCTGCATCCAGCAAAGCCGAAAATTGGTGGAAGAAACTGGCAATTTCTTTGAGCCTGAATTTGGGAGAGAGCACCACTGGCAAGATTGAAGTTATAAGTGCCAGCTTGGTCTAATTCGCTTAGCTTAGCAAGCGAGTTTGTATTAACTCAGTGGAATGAAACCTAGCGAAACCAGCGATCGCGGAGAAACCAAGCATCACGAGAGTCATAAAAGTGCAGTCGGCCAAAGCCTAAAAATTGCCCATGCGCTTTTTCACCTGCTGGGAAGGCTGTAACCCCAAACAAATACACACCACCGATGTTGGGATTGCGTACCGGACGCAGCCCTACCGTCACAGTCTGACCAGGAGGAATCGGCGGATCGAATGCCACTGAGACCGTCCGAGTTTTGCGATCGCCGATTACTTCACTTAAGGCCACCGCTTGTCTCTTGCCTCTAGGTTCACCCACAAAAGCTTGGGTGTCTTTCAGGTCGTAGCGCAAAGCATCAATCCCCTCTCGCTGTGCGATCGTCACTTTCTGTAACGGTTCTCCTGCATTTTTCGGTACATCCAACGTGAAATAGTAAGTAGCTGACCAAGCATAGGTCGCGCTCTGCGTTGTAGTCGCCTTCACCAACCGAGGAGGTTGCACAAAGTAGACCGTGCCATCTGCTAGGGTCACCGCCTGCAATGGCAGATTCAGGCTCCAGGTAGCCGTAGCTGCCGTCAGTAAAATCCCTAAAATAGTCGCAATCCCTTTCATCGCCTATCTCCCACCTAGATCTACCAACTTCCAGGTAGCTTGTTTTGTCTCTACTTCAGTTGTAGATCAGGTGCTGCGATCGCTGCCGTTAACCACAAGCAAAGAGCAAGAACTTAAGTCTAGTATTTAGTTTCTTTGCGGGTTGTTTCTAAAGTTAATTAGGAGTGAACTTCTACAAAACAGCTCACGCTTTCAAAACCTCGGTGCTATTCTAAATTCAGGCACCAAATAGCTCCTCCTCATTCAATCCAATTGACAACTTCTAGGATCTGAAACGGTTAGCCTCCTGCGCTAGTCAGAATGTTTTCTCCAATGTTCGATCTGACTTTACAAAAGTAGCTGTATTCGCAAGCAATAAGCAGTTTACCAATTTTACAACTCATCAATCTCGTCATTGGTTTCTTGCTTCCCTTCCCTTACAATCAGCACAATTTTTGTAAAGCTCGTTGCAGAAAATTAAGTGCTTCGTCTGAAGTATCTTAAGCGGTGGTTAAGAGTCTACCTCATAGGCTGTGGTAGACGGATGATAGGTTATTTCAGTGATTAAGGAGGTGTTGTAACCTTTCGCAGATCTGACGAGCAGGCTTCTGTCCACCTTTGAAACAAACTTCCTGATTGACTACTCTTGAAGAGTCTGGCAGCCTTCTGTCAGACTCATTTAGTTTTGTATCACTTTTGCGGACAGGTAAATTCACCTCACGTATGATCTATTGACTTGCAAACTCAGCAGTTTTTGTTGTTCTGGTTCGTTTTTCTAAGCCAAGCTTTTCGGTTAAATGAATCGACTTTAGCCTGAGACAATTCCGATTTATTTCATAGTTGTCAGGAAATAGATTCGCTAAGCTAAAGGTAAGTACATCCAGGAATTTTTATGCATTCAAGCGTAGATAGTTTTAGCATTTCCAATGGCGTAATGCAGCGACCTCAATGGCAGACAGTTGTAATTTTTGCGTTGGCCTTTTGGCTCAGCAGCAGCCTGATTTTGGACCTGGTAATTATGCCAAGTCTCTACGCAGCAGGCATGATGAGCCAACCTGGATTTGCCGCAGCTGGATACGCCATTTTCTGGCTTTTCAACCGCATTGAATTGCTCTGCGCTGCCGTAGCCTTGACGGGAGTTTTAGCACTGCGCTACCTACAACCTGTCTACAACCGCAAGGGCCATGCTGGAGCGGTACTTGCCGCCATATTAGTGGCGATCGCTCTTCTTTACACCTACGCTCTCACGCCTCAAATGAGTGCTCTAGGCATGGAGCTAAATTTGTTTAATACGGCGATCGAAATTCCAGTCGGGATGAACCAGTTGCATGGTAGCTACTGGGCCTTGGAGCTGTTGAAGTTTGCCTCTGGCGGACTATTGCTAAATCTTTGCTACCGCGAGCGCGTTTAGTTGCGTTTTACCTGCTTCACCAGCAGAGGCACAACCTAATTTCTAGCCATGAAAAAAGCTCCTGAGCCGATCGGGAGCTTTTGCTTTAGGTGACTGTAAACCTTGAAAATAAATTAGCTAGGAAACTTCCTCTGCGTCTGGAGGTACATCAGCGCTGGGCCATAGCAACCGCACCGCCATCAAGGCAAATCCCAAAGCTGCGATCGCCTTAACTAAGCGAGTTGGCAAAAGATGAGCCGCTCCATGACCTAAAAGCACCCCTAACAAACTGGCGAACAATAAGGCCGCTGCCGTCCCAAAAAATACGGCCCGTGGAGATTTAGAACTGCCACTCAGGGCGATCGCTGCCACTTGACTCTTGTCGCCTAATTCCGACAAAAAGATGGTGATAAAACTCAATCCAAGCAGGTGCCAATCCATAGGGTTTTAAGAAATTGCAGGGCAGCGATCGCGAACCGTTGAAATGTTGATCGAATTAGTTGGTTGGAGCCAGCGGTACTAAAAATGCACGACATCCCACAGGAGGGAAACAGAAACTAGCAACAGAGCTGCTCCCGCAGCCGTCTCCAAGGATTTGGGCGACAGCCGATTAGCTAGCCAACGCCCGACCAGCACACCCAACAAGCTAGTCGTAATTAAAGCCAATCCTGCTCCTGCAAACACCATCCAAGGCGACTGGGATTCCGCACTCATTAATAGCGTCGTCACCTGGGTCTTATCGCCTAACTCCGCGAGAAAAATGGTGACAAAGGTAGAGCAAAACACTCCAAGCCCTTGCCAACGCTCTTGACGATCCTGAGACATATGCGGAGCACTAGCCTGCCGTGGCAGTTCCACTTCTTCAATCAAAGTTGCATGAATCTTAGACTCTGGCCCATTGAGTTGCTCCATCAATGACTGAGCAGCGGGCGAAGCTGGGGCAGACAGACTAGTAGGGCGGGAAGATAATTGCACAGGTAACGCGCCATTTCATATTCTTTTCATTATTATGCTCAGGGTTGCCTGAAAGATCAATGAATCACGCCAATCTCGCGCTCAAATTTCAGCATTTCTAAACTGCGATCGCCATATACCGCTTCGATTTGCTGCTCGCAGCAGTCGATCGCAAAATCGTTGAGTTCTTCTGGCTCAACATCATATAAATCTTGAAACACATCCGCCTGGACTCGACAGAAGCGAGGACGGTCATCATAAACGCTGCACTCACGACTGTCGTGGTCGAAGTGAACACACCAACCATCCTCGCCTACCATGCTGAGATAAAGTGCTAGCTCATCACCTGATAAATATTGGTCCAAATCAGGGCGATCGCTGGGGTCGAGATGACAACAAGCCCCACAATATTTGACACAACGCCAAGTTGGCATAATCTACAAAGTCTCTAGAAACTGGCCCACTGGGTGGCACTGACAATTCAGATATACCGCCCCCTGAATGAGCTTAGCGGTTTTTGAAGCGAATGGATGGTAGGCCAATTTTGCCTTACCTGGAAGTATTTAGAGTTTTGTAAACTTCCTTAAAGAAACCAGGTGTTGACAGGTAAAATAAGCCTCAGGCATTCTAACCCAAGGTACAATTCATTGGGTTAACTCGGGAGGAGAAATGGATTTTCTGTCTGGCCTCGCTGGCAACATTAACTTCGAAGCGATCGCGCAACTCACCTTCGTAGCGCTGATCATGCTTGCTGGTCCGGCTGTCATTTTCTTGTTAGCGGCCGGAAAGGGCGACCTCTAGATTTCTATTGTTTAAACCTGAGACCCAGATTTCAGCTTTAAAACAATCGGCAACAAAGTTTTACCTAAAGAGCTTCAAGTAAGAGAGAGTAATAAAGAGCCTGCTTCACAGTAGGCTCTTTTTCTTTGGTGAAGTTCTCAGCCCAAAGCAGACAGAGCCGTTTTAATCAGTTGATAAAAGAAAGGCTGAGAAACGTCTACTGGCTTGGCTTCTGCACCTGGTTTGAGTAGCCAACCTAATTTCTGCCCTTTCTGAATCACAAGCTGCTGCCCTTCCGAATTGGTGATTCTCAACTCTTTGCCTTTTTGCTGTTCGTAGAGACCACAGGTGTATTGACGATCGCTGTAATCAAACTCAGCCTGTTGAGTAGCAGCCGTTTCTGGCGATCGCAAGGCATTTTCAGAGCTAGGCAACCGGACACCAACTAATTCCAACTCTACAGTTTGATTGCCTTGCCACTCATTCACTCGCAGCTTGTAGGCAATATCCACTCGATTGGGCAACGGGTAATATTCCCCCCAACGCCATGCTAAAGCCTGGATTCGAGGTTGAGCGATCGCGGCCAGTGGCGTATCAACTTGGCTAACATCCTGGCTCAAAGTCACCTTAAGGTGAGCTTGGTCTTTTCCGATCAGGCGTTGCTCCACTACCCGCACATTTGGAGTCCAGAAAACTGGATCGGGGTTCTGGATGCCGCAGGGATGCAGCGCGTCAATTTGCTCGTAAAGCGAAAGGTCAATTTGCTCCAAGTGAGCCTGCACATCAATGGCGAGGAGAGGCTTGAGCTGATCCGGTTGCAGCGAGGCACGGGCAAAAGTCCGCAGGCGCGATCGCAGCTCTTCTAGATTTTCGGCTAAGAGGGTAAAACCACCTGCCGCTTGGTGACCTCCATGTTTTTCCAAAACTTCCTTGCAAAACTCCAATGCCTCAAACACATGGAAGTCAGGAATGCTCCGGGCTGAACCACGAATTTTTTGGTCGTCGTCCTCATAGGTGCCAATGAAGACAGGCACGCCGTAACGCTCAACCAGACGAGAAGCCACAATGCCAATCACCCCGTGATGCCAATTAGGTTGCACAATGACCAACACACGATCGTCCTGCAAGTCAATCTCACTGGCTTCATACCAGGCGATCGCTTCCCGCTCAATCTGAGTACAAAGTTGCTGGCGGTGCTGATTAATTTGTTCGCACTGCATCGCCCGCTCCAGAGCAATGCCCATGTCATCGGTCGTTAGCAGCTCAATCACCACTTGAGGATCGGCAATGCGTCCAACTGCATTAATTCGTGGTCCTAAACTAAACCCGATCGCCTCCGGTTTAAGAGCTTTGGAACTACCCAACCCAGCCACTTGAATTAAAGCTTGCACCCCTGGAATCTGCGACTTGGGTAATCGCTGCAACCCTCGCTTCACCCAGCGACGATTTACTCCGGTTAAAGGCGCTAAATCCGCGATCGTGCCTAAGGTGAATAACTCCAGTAGCAAGTTGCCTAAATCTTTCGCGTCCAGTTGCTGAGCGAGGGTTACAGCCAGAACATAAGCTACCCCAACCCCCGCTACACCTCGATAAGGCGAGTCCTCATGAATCAGTTTGGGGTTGAGGATGGCATTGGCAGGCGGGATTTCTGGTGGGACTTCGTGGTGGTCGGTGACGATGACGGATAAACCTAACTCACGGGCTCTAGCGATCGGCTTGACCGCAGCAATGCCGTTATCTACCGTCAGAATCAGCCTTACCCCTTCGCGATGGAAGTCCTCCACAATGCGCTCATTAATGCCATAGCCTTCACTCATGCGGCTAGGAATGGCGTAATCCACCTCAGCCCCTAAAGCCCGCAAAGCCCGCAGCAACAATGCTGTGCTAGTCATGCCATCAGCATCGTAGTCGCCACAGATAGCAATTTTATGCTGATTGGCGATCGCTTCTTGCAATAGCTCCACACTCCCCGCCAAATCGGGGAAGTCTTCTAGCGGCGAAGGTAAAACTTGTAAATCCGGATCAAGAAAAATTTCTGCCTGTCCCGGCGTGGCGATGCCTCGGTTGATCAGTACTTGAGCCAGCAGCGGTGAAAGCTGAGTCGCCTGCACAATCGCCTCTACCCGTTCCAAATTGCGCTCAGCGATCGCCCAGCGCTTATCGGGGAGGCGGTACTCACGATGGGACAGGTGAGGGGAGGAAGAAACGGGTACTAGCACAGATGTTTCAGTTCAAACACGCTCAGCCGATTGTACTGGCTAAAAGATGGCAACACGACCATCATTTAACAAATAAACAGAGCGATCGCCCGGAGGTCTTCCACCTGGCCGAATTTCAATCCGTAGGGTTTTAGGATTCGGCTGAGAGAGTTTAGCTTGTAGAGGCAGCGCCGTTTCGTCCCAGAAGTACACAGAAATATTGGGTTCTGTGCCACCGCCTTGCACAAACTTCAATTCCTGCCCAGGCCGCATGGGAACTGGATCAGTGCCAAAGACTTTTTGAACCTGCACTAAACTCGCAGTTTGATTCACCACTTCCACACTCACCCGCTGCCCTGGTGTGAACTGAAGCGGCTTAGGACCGCAGCGAGAAGCGCAAGTGCCCGCCCAAGCGGGACTAATAGCTTGAGTTTGGCTAAAGAGTAACGTTGTCGCCATTAAAGCGGGTGCCAGTAGAATCGTCGGTAAAAGTTTAGCCATAGGTTTAGCCATAGAAAGATTGCAGAAATGAGTGGATCTCTGTGGTTGCTCCCATTAGCAGGATGCCGCACTTTAAGACACATCATGCCCATTGGCTGCAAAATTATTGCCGCTTGGGTCTTAACGCTGCAATTATTCGAACTTTCATAGGCTGAAGCCTAGAGCCATTAGAACTGAGCCTGCGCAAGCTACAAGCATTTTATGAGGCTTGGCTTAGAGGAGGCGCAATTGGGTTTCTCCATCTAGTACTCGGCTGGAACCTAGATGGCTAGCGATCGCTGGCTGTTCATCTAGCCATTCTTCCTCATCAGTGTCTAGTAACCTTTGGGCCGCTTGTAGCAGATCGCCTTGAATATCTTGCAAATCTTCTCGATTCGCTAAATAAGTCTTTAAAGCAGCTAAAGGATCGATGCTACTACCAACTCCTAATTCTGGCAGACGGGGACGAGCCAACTGGCTAACTAGCTCTGGCTGAATCGTGTAGCTATGAGCCATGTGCAGAGCCGCGTGCAAAGGAGCATTATCAATCTCATCTAGTTGCTCGGAGCGAATTTGATAAATCAGCCGCACCACAGCATCTGCGACTAATTCTGGCTTCAGCGCTTTTAGGAGCTTGGCTTGTGGATCTTCCGCTTCCGAAACATTCACTTCAATCGTACGAAATGCTCGTACAGGTAAAGCACAAAACTCCAGCTTCGTAGCCCCTCGCTCTACGTCAACCAGCACAAAGCCCTTGTCCTCCTTTTCCTCACTGAAATCTACCCGCTCAATACTGCCTGGATAGACCACGGGCGGCTCATGGCACAGGACTTGATGCCGATGTACATGCCCTAAAGCCACATAGTCAAAGCAAGACCGAGCCAGCAACGCCAGCGGAATCGTAAACCCCTTGCCAACCGCTAGAAATCGCTCCGCTCCATAGAAAGCTGAATCTGCCATCAAATGCCCCAACAGCACCGTCGGCATCTCCGGGTCAAGCCGACGCACCTCCCCTTCTAGCGCCACTCGCAGGCGATCGATCAACAACTGATTCACCTCTGCCATTGACAACCCTTCCGTTTCGGGGCGCGTCAACAACGTCGAGCGTGTCAGCCAAGGCAAAGTAATGATCTGAATCGGGCCGTTGCGAGTAGAGATCAGGTGAGTTTCCAAGCGATCGCCCACCACAAAGCCTGGCACCCCCAGCGTCCGGTAAATGCACAGACTCGCGCCCCCCTGCCCCTGCGAATGCTGATCGTGATTCCCTACCAACAATACCGTTGGAATCTGGGCATCTACTAAACGCCGGAACTGAGTCGCAAACACCTCCTGTACAATCGGCGGCGGCGTCGCATCTGGAAACGCATCCCCACCAAACAGCACCAAATCCACAGGCTCAGCGATCGCCCGGTCAATACAACGCCCCAACGTCGCCACAAAATCTTCTAGGCGAGTATTCAATCCCGTTTCTGGGTTAACCCGCCCGTGGGAAAACCCACTACCCATGTGAATATCAGAGAGATGCAGAATTTTAATTGCCACTTCAGTTCATCCGGGCACAACGAATCGACTGGGTATACAACAACTTAGCACCGACTAGGGGGGAAGGAAGAAAGAGAGGAGTGAGGGGAGAGGAGTGAGGCGTGAAGAGGTAGCGATCGCAGGTATCGAAACACCCATAGTTAAACTCGTCTGGAGGAGGTCTGGAGGACGCAGCCGTCCTTCAGCGGGGGTTGGGGGCGAGTGTCCCCAAGGTTCGGGCTTCAACTGAAAAGCGCACACAAGAAATTGCCAAACCACTGGATATAACCAGACTTTCCTGAAAAAATAAGCTCCATAGCGGATAAACAAAATAGATTTTGCAGGGGCCAAGGTAGAAAACAAAGCATGCGATTAATTTTGTACAGTAAACCTGGTTGCCACCTATGCGAAGGACTACAGGAAAAACTCGCGCAGATTCAAAACTTAAAAATCGACCTAGAGATTCGCGACATTACCACCCGTGACGACTGGTTTCAGGCTTACCAGTACGAAATCCCCGTCCTTTCGAGAGTTAATCCCCAACCCACAGGGGCCATAGAAGAACTATTACCCCGTCCTTCACCCAGATCCAGCGTCACCCAGTTGGAGCAAATGCTACAGAAATATTGGCTAGCAGATCAGTCAGAATAGGCGCAGGATGTGCATGTGAGGAGTTGCTGACATGAAACTACGAGAATTATTAGCAGCAGTATCAGGCGTAACGCAACCGCCCAGTCATGCCGCTTTGGAATCCGAAGTGAAAGGGTTAACCACCAACTCTCTCGCTTGCCAACCCGGAGATTTATTTATCGGCATGCCCGGAACCCGCGTCGATGGTGGCGAATTCTGGCCCAGCGCGATCGCCTCTGGTGCCGTAGCAGCTTTGGTTTCATCCACTGCCGCCCAAAAACGACCCCACACTGAGGCAGAAGATGCTTGTGTGATTCCTGCTGCTGATATGGTGCAAGCTTGCGCCCAAGTAGCCGCCGCATTCTACAACTACCCCGCCCAAAAGCTTCAACTGGTCGGCGTTACAGGAACCAACGGCAAAACTACCACCACCCATCTAATCGAATTTCTACTTAACCAGGCAAATCCCTCTACTGCCCTATTCGGCACCCTCTATGCTCGCTGGCCTGGTTATCAAAAAACAGCAGCCCACACCACCCCTTTCGCGATCGATCTACAACAGAACCTAGCAGCAGCAGTGGCAACAGGCTGCGAATATGGCGTCATGGAAGTTAGCTCCCATGCGCTTGCTCAAGGTCGAGTTTTAGGCTGTGGCTTTGAAGTGGCCGTCTTCACCAATCTCACTCAAGACCACTTAGACTACCACCGCGACTTAGAAGATTACTTCGCCGCTAAAGCCCTTCTATTTAGCCCTGGCTACCTCAAGGGGCGAGCCATTATCAATCAAGATGATGCTTATGGACGGCGCTTAATCGATCAGCTACCAGCAGAGCAAGTGTGGAGTTACAGCACCCAAGACTCCAAGGCTGATCTCTGGACAAGTGACCTCACCTACGAATCGAACGGAGTCAGCGGTACACTGCACACTCCCAAAGGAGCGATCGCCTTCCGCTCGCCCTTAGTCGGTCAATTTAACTTGGCTAACTTACTCGCTGCGGTCGGCACCGCTCTCCACTTAGGTTTAGAGCTGGAAACCATTGTTGCTGCGTTGCCTCAGTTTGTGGGCGTACCCGGACGGATGGAGCGAGTCCAAAGCAACGCTGAGCAAGACATTAGCGTGATTGTGGATTATGCTCACACCCCAGATAGCCTGGAAAACTTGCTGAAAGCAGCGCGTCCCTTTATTAAAGAGCGCATGATTTGTGTGTTTGGTTGTGGCGGCGATCGCGATCGCACCAAGCGACCTCAAATGGGCAAAATTGCTGCTGACTTGGCAGATTTAGCCATCGTCACTTCCGACAACCCACGCACCGAAGATCCAGAGCGGATTTTGCAAGACGTTCTAGCTGGCATTCCCCCCACCGCGAAGCCTCTGGTAATTTGCGATCGCGCCGAAGCCATTCGTACCGCCATTCTGGAAGCAAAACCAGGAGACGGGGTGCTGATTGCAGGCAAAGGCCATGAAGATTACCAGATTCTCGGCACGGAGAAAATTCACTTTGACGATCGCGAACAAGCCAGAGCCGCTTTAGAACTGCGGTAAAAGCAGAAACTTTCAAGATTGAAATTAAGCGATCGCCTTACCTAACTTGAGTTATACCTTCTCCTAGGAGCGAATCGCCGTTCGTTCCGCTCCCTGTATAGTTGTGCTGAATCTGTAGCACAGTTTTCTGATCTACGCCCAGAAATGTTGCGAAAGAATGCGAGTAGGTGGCAATTTTTGCAAATAGTCAGTAGATCTGAAAGGAGACCTGGTTTCAGTTCAACCACATCGGTTGGGTGTCAAGCTGCTGTCACTTTCTTCATACCCCATGAGCTCATCTATTACTCAAGACGTTTCGCTCTACGAACTTGCCCTTCAGTCTGAAGAGTCTCCTGCCCCACTACAAGTGAGCCCTGCGACTCTCAAATCTATTGTGAGTTCTGCGATTGACGTTCTGATCGAGCAGAAATTGCCAGCCACCCTTTGGATCAAGCTACCGCGCGACGACGTTTGGCAAGCCGAAATTAAGCGCTACTGCGAGTCCGCCCAGGTCCCTCATACCCTGTATCTCTTTAGAACTTCTAAAGATGAGGTTTTGAGTGCGACCTCTGCGATCGCCAATGGGCAGGGAGAAGCCTATCCGAATCAAGATTTACTCAGAAACGCTGAGGAAGCCGTAGATTTTTCCGCTGTTTCTCACTCGTCCTCGGCTTTAGTCACCTTGCAGTTAGCCGCCGAAAGCCAACTAAAACGGGAATATTTTCTGTTCTTCCTGTCTCCTCAATTTTCTGGCTTAGTACTGGCTCATCGGCCTCGCTCCTTGCGGCCTACCAAATCAGAGACTGCTACACCAACCAATGCACCTAAAGGTGGAACTGCCGAAAAAGCCACTACAGAAGAAGAGGGTTTAGAGAAAAAACAACCCCTCCTCGCCTGCTGCTCCTTTAACCCAACCACCCTGCAACAAGTTTTTTCAGGCATTAAGCAAGCCGTTACCGTCACCCAAACCCTGCATTCTGAGTCTGCGATCGCCGCCTCTCATTTAGTTGGCAGTTGGGATCAACTCTTGCAGCAAGGACTCGCTCAACCAGTAGATTCCAACTTATTCAGCCGTTTTCTCACCAAACAAGTCCAACGCCAAGAAGAAGTTTGGCATCGCTCCACCATTTATCGGAAGCAGGCCGAATCCGCCGAAACATTGCAAGTCCAAAACGAAGAATTGCTTAATGCCTTGCGGCTCAAAGACGAATTTCTCAGCACCGTCGGTCAGGAACTGCGAACCCCGCTGACCAACATGAAAACCGCTCTCACCCTGCTCAACTCCCCCAGCCTCAAACCTGCTCAGCGACAACGCTACATGCAAGTCTTGAGCACAGAATGCGATCGCCAAGGCTCCCTGATTGCCAGCCTCCTCGACCTAGTACAACTCGATCGCGAAATCGAAAACTCCACCATGCAACCCGTTTCACTCGCCGAAATTGTGCCCGGAGTCGTCAGCACCTATCAGCCTCTAGCCCAAGAAAAAGGCATTATGCTGGCTTACACCGTGCCAGAAGAACTTCCCCTTGTCTCTTGCCTCAGCGCTTGGCTCAAGCAAATCGTGATTAACCTGCTGCACAACGGCATCAAATTCACCCCAAAATCAGGCCAAGTTTGGGTTCGAGCCAAACAACAGGGTGATTACGTCCAGCTAGAATTTCGCGACACAGGCATCGGCATCCCCACCAGCGAAATCCCCAAAATTTTCGATCGCTTCTACCGCGCCCGTCACGTTGCCGGAGAAGACCCCGGTGGCGCAGGCTTGGGCCTCACCATCGTCCAGCAAATCCTCCTCCGCTGTGGCGGCTCCGTCTCAGTCAAAAGCAAACTCAGCGAAGGCTCCACCTTCAACGTCCTCTTGCCCATCTATAGAGCACCTATGGAAGGAGGAAAGATGAGGGATGAAGGATAAAAAGGGAGAAGTTAGGAAGTGAGGAGAGAGGAGTGAGGGGTGAGGAGTTGTGAACCAAAAGCTACCAAAACCCAGACTCGAAACGCCCATACTAAATTTCGTTTGGAGGATGTCTGGAGGACGCAACCGTCCTTCAGCGGGGGTTTGGGGGCGAGTGCCCCCAAGGCTCGGGTTTGCACCCGAAACCAACTTACGAATGACTCACCTCCAAAGGCAAGAAAATCGTCATCACCTCCCCTTGTTGCGGCTTCTCCCGCACAATCAACTTGCCACCCAAAGCCTGAAACAAATTCTTCGTCACACCCAAACTCAAACTTAAGCTACCCGTCTCCGGCTGAAACATCAGTAACTGCCCAATCGACTTCAAAGCCGATCGCGCTGAATGGCTCGTATGAGTTGATGGGTCAGTCTCTGGTTGCAACTCAGACTGCAACTGAAGCTTCAACTGGCTCCCCGCCAACATCACCTGCACCTGAATATGGCTACCTCCAGGCAAATTGCGAGTAAATCGCTCAATTAAGCTAGTCAGAGCCTGATCTAGCATCGTTGGATCACTCACTACCATCGGCATCTTCTGGGGCAGCAACACCTTCAGCGTCAGATTCCGCAGACTCGCTTGCTTCTCCCAACGCGGAATACTCTGCTGCAACACCTGATCAATAGAAGTCGAAGCCAAAGCCACTGGAGGGCGCTTCACCGCCGACGTTTCTAACTCCACAGCTCGGAAAATCAGACCAAAGCGATCGATTTGTTCATTGCATTCGCGATCGATAATTTCCAACCGCTTCAGCACCTCAGGCGCTAAGTCTTTCCGCTTCAGCAATAACCGGGTCAACGTGCGAATTGTCGTGAGCGGAGTTCGTACCTCATGGGCGATCGCCTGCAACAACTCCACATCCAAATTACTTTTCGGCTCCGTTATCGCCTCAGCCGGAGCATGAACCTCCGAAGGCATTGGGGTTGTCGCCACACTAGCCATTGCCAACTCAGGAAATGGCTCCGCAACTAGATGAACCGTCTCAGAATTAAAAGTGTGAGTAGCTAGGCGAGAAGAATCTAATAGTTCTGCCTCTAAGTCAATTGGGTCTGGCAAATGTTGCAGCAACAGCTGACTAAACTGCATCACAGTTTGGTAATGCGGAGCTGTAGGTGCAAACTGAGCCACCAAAGCATCCAACCGCTCTACTTGATGAGGACTGGTAAGTAAAGCGCGGGGCCGTAGCGATCGCCAAGCACTTTGCACCACCTCTGGGTCAAAAGAAAAACTGAAAGCGGGTTCGCCGGTTGCCTTTTCTCCCAACACCATCACTAAGCTAAACGCTGAGGTTAAAACCAAACAAAATTGTTCTGCCGCCAAGGGATCACCAGGCAACACAGGCAGAGCAGGGGTAGTTTCCAGAACCTCGGATACCTCTTTACTTGATGAGGCGGGTGGCAGTTGAAATGGCATCCAAGCAAAAGCATCTAAAGCTTTAGGCGTGAACACCCAAGACGCTAAACGGGCATTGAGGCTGGGTTGGGTCAGGATACAGGATGGCCCTGCGAGAATTAACCCTTGCTTGGCTTTGAGAGCTGAATGCTGCTTGCGGGGAGACTGAACCGTTGCTACAGGTTCTGCCAATTCTGGCAAGGTCGCTTCTAATAAGACGTTAAGGGCCGCGATCGCCCCCCACCATTCTCGCTCGGCCCGCACTCGTTGCCGCGCGATCGACACATGGCTTCTGCTCGTTTCAGCAGATATGACTGAAACCTCATGTGTCTCACCATGTGTCTTACGGGCAGACGTGACACCGTTAGTTACCTCATTCGAGGCACTCTTGGCTAATACTTCACTTAAGCTTGGCAATAACCACTGATGCACAACTTTCTAGCCCCCCCAATGCAGTCACTCGTCATGGCACCGAGACTGCGAACACTGCTTAATTTCGCTCCATCTAGTACCAGGTTATCGGTATCAGCCGATCCGAGCTAGGCGTAGAACCGAACTCTTAGGTGTCAATCTCCGTTGCACTGAGGATCTAGGTGGAACCAATAGTTTTTGCTTCGCTGCTAAAATCACCTTGCTAGCTTACAGACACGCCTGGGTAGAGTGGCAGCATTGGTTCAAATAATTGCAAAATGGATGCAGTTTACTCATACCCCGCTCATCATGCCGACTTTGCTCACAGATGCCAAAAGCTTACTTTCTGACTTAGTTGCCCGCTACCGTTCCCAGGTAGATTATCTGGCCATCCGCTTAGAAGAGGCCGAAGGGACCGACATCCTGTTACGGGGAGACAAGATCGAAAGCTTAAGTGAAGGCATTTCGATTGGTGGGCAAGTTCGCGCCTGTCACAAAGGCGGCTGGGGCTTTGCCAGTTTCAATCGGCTTTCAGGGCTGGCAGAGCGGATTGAAGAAGCGATCGCTGCTGCTCGTTTGGTGGGAGACGAAGAAACTATTTTGGCTCCCGTTAACCCGATTCAAGATACTTGCATTCTGCCGCTTACAGGCCAAGATCCTCGCCACGTTTCACTGAATGAGAAGAAAACGCTGTGCGAGTACTATGCAGGCATTTTGCGCTCAGTCGATCCTCAAATTACTACGATTTCTGTGCGCTATGGCGATAGCGCTCAACGTATCCTCTTCGCCACCTCTGAAGGCACCTTGATCGAACAGTCTTGGGTGGATATGGAGATGCGCTTTGCGGCTACTGCCCGTAACGGCGAAACGGTGCAAACAGGCCGCGAGACGACTGGCTCGCGCCGGGGTTATGAAGACTTGTTAGGGCTAGATGCTCAAGTTCGTAGCGCCGCACAACGCGCAGTAGATGCTTTAGCGTTGCAACCTGTAAAAGGCGGCACCTACACCGTTGTGATCGACCCGATTCTGTCAGGATTGTTTGTCCATGAAGCATTTGGGCATCTTTCAGAAGCAGATATGGCCTACGAAAATCCTGACATTCTGGAAGTCATGACCTTAGGCCGACGGTTCGGATCACCAGAGCTGCAAATCTTTGACGGAGCCCAGCCCCCAGGACATCGAGGCAGCTACTTCTACGATGACGAAGGCACACCAGCAACCACTACGCAGTTGATTCAGGATGGCATCTTGGTAGGACGGTTACATTCGCGTGAGACTGCGGGCAAGCTGGGTGAAGCTCCCACCGGGAATGCCCGTTGCCTCAACTACCACTACCCCCCGATTGTCCGCATGACCAATACCTGGATTGAGCGCGGTAAAACTCCCGTTGCCGACCTCTTCCAAGGCATCAAAGAAGGTGTTTATGCCCGCAACTGGTTAGGTGGCATGACGAATGGAGAGATGTTTACGTTTACGGCAGGGGAAGCGTGGATGATTCGGGACGGCGAAATTGCCGAACCTGTCAGAGACGTCACACTCTCTGGCAATGTGTTCACGACACTAGCAGACATTGAAGCGATCGGAGACGACTTCTATTGGGATGAATCGGGTGGCTGCGGCAAAGGAGGCCAAGGCGGTCTGCCTGTAGGCTGTGGAGGCCCTAGCTTGCGCTTACGCAACGTGGTTGTAGGTGGCGAAGCAGTCGAAGAGGAATAACCTAGCATTAGCAGGACGTTTTCGCCCTTAAGCTTGCAGGTTTTCAGTTGAAGCGGATGCTCACAAAGGGTTATGGCTGCAACAGTCTAGATTTCCCTTGAGATGCTTGTCTAGATGCTGGTTCTGAGGCATCCGCTTGAGGAGCTTGCGGCGTTCCTGCGATCGCCCGATCTACCTGACTCAGTAAATCGTCCAAAGTCGAGGAGTTATCCAGCACGACATGAGCACAAGCTACCTTTTTCTCAATCGCCATCTGGCTATTGATTCTGGCTTGCACTTGCTCTAGGCTCAGGCGATCGCCTTCTGGGGAAGTTTTGGCATCTCGTTCTAGTAAACGCTCAACTTGCTGAACTGACGCACACTGAATCACCCACACCTCAGTGACCAGATCGGTCATGCGGGCTTCAAACAGCAAAGGCACTACCAGGACCACTGTGGGGTAAGCTTCTGCGGGTAAGGCTTGCAGTTGCGACTCCATGCGATCGCGCACGTACGGATGAATGCGCTGTTCCAACCACAATCGCTCGGCAGAGCTACTAAAGATAATCTTACCTAGGCGGCGGCGATCAAGGTCTCCATTGGCCAATAGGATACCAACGCCATAACGTTCAACAATTTCTTGAAACACATCTGAGTCTGGACCAACCGCTTCTCTAGCGTACAAATCGGCATCCAAAATGGGTAGCTGATAAGCAGAAGCTAGATAGTCAGAAACGGTTGTTTTGCCCATCCCAATTCCCCCAGTCAAACCAATTACCCGTTGGTCAGAGATTGGGGTCTGGGAAGCAGATGGCTGGGTCAGCTTTAGATCTGTAGAGCCGCGCTGTTCACGAAGGGTGTTTAAGCTTTGACTCATATCGTGAACCCGTACAGTTATGCAAAATGGTTGATTAAAGGCTTTTCGAGCCGTGGATCAGCACTCTAGGAAATTTTAACAAGTGAGATTACCTAGAAGAATAAAAGTTTGGCTTTCAATCAGCTTAAAGTTTCAGAGAGAAAATCAGCTGCCGCTTCTACCATCGCGATCGCATTTTCATACACCATGCGAGTCGGCCCCAAAACTCCCACACTACCAACGGGGACTGTGCCTCGTCGATAGGTGGCAGAAATCAGCGTACAAGTACGAATTGGTTCTAATCGATTTTCAGCTCCAATCCGCACCGTCGCTCTTTTACCTACTGAGTCAGAATCAGGGTATTCAAAAATTAAAGGCCACAGTTGGTCTTGTTCTTCCTCTAACAGGTGAATAATGGTTTGAATCTGTTGCAATTCCGAAAATTCTGGATGGCGTAACACCTCTGAAACGCCACTGACCAAAATTTGGGTTGTGCGGGGTGATTGAGTTCGCCGCATCAAATCAGCTAGTGAAGCTCGCAAACCATCTGCGTATTGTTCAAATTCTCGGCCCAGCTCGCTCCAGTCCAGCGAAGGCAATTCCGCCAGCGATCGCCCCCGCAGTTGATGATTCAAGAAATTGGATAAAATTTGCAACTCTCGCTCAACCAACTCCGGGTCTGCCAAGGCCTCCACTTGATTTTGAGCTGAGTCAGCTTGGGGCAGTTCCATCAAAACCGATTGGGTTTCATAAGCATCTGTCACCACAATCAGCATCACCTGCCTCGGCTCAATCTGCACGATTTGCAAATGGCGCAGTCGAGCCATGTTGGTCTGAGGCATCGTCACCAAAGTCACGTAACCACTCAGGGTTGCTAGAATTTGGGCCGCGCCTCGAAGCAAAGCTTCAAAACTCCAGCTATCCGAGTTCAGGCGATCGCTAAACAGTTGATCGACTTGGCGAGCCAAAGTCTCGGAAGGAGTAATTAACTGATCAACATAAATGCGATAACCAGAATCGGAAGGAATCCGCCCTGCTGAAGTATGTGGTTGATAAAGCAGCCCCGCCTTTTCTAAATACCCCATCGCGCTGCGAATCGTGGCTGGGCTGACACTCAGGTTATATTCTTCTACCAAAGCTTTTGAACCCACAGGTTCTGCGGTCGCAATGTAGTGACGGACGGTTGCCCAAAGAACCCGTTGCTGTCGATCGGTGAGATTCACTTGTACAGGCATGAGATCGGTAGCTGAATTTAACTGAGCTTCAAAAAATTGTCAAAAAATAAAGATTAAGTTAAGAAGGCCTACAAAAAGGGATTTACTGTTAGTCTTCCGTCTTTCCCGTCTTGGTTGAGAGCCTTAGAACCAGTGATTAAACTGACGATTCGAGTAGTGACTAGACTCTGATTGGTACTGGGATGCCACCAACATAGCAGATGCTTGGTTGTCTCTTTCGGACTGCTCCGTCAGCAGTAGCAAAAATAACCATCTTCCTGAGGCCTTGGAAGATCCTACTAGCTGCGATCGCTTCCAGCTTCTACTCAGTGACTATAGTCTATTAGTCCTCAATTCAGCAGCCCAAGTTCCTAAGCAGGTAGTTGTCGTGTTACAGCTAGCACTTGCAATGAAGAGCAACGACCCGTAACCCAGAACGCTAGTAACGAGGAATTGATGAATCAACTAAAACAGCGTATGCTTCGATGCCACCCTCAACATTCTTGATATTGGTGAACCCCTGGCTAGCTAACCATTGACACATCTGTGCTGATCGCATCCCGTGGTGGCAAAGCACAATCGTTTCTGCCTGGGGGTCGAAGCGGTTTTGTACTTGCTCTGACCAAGCTGCATATTCACTGAGCGGCAAATTAGTAAAGCCGGAGATGTTGGCGATCGCAACTTCTTGCGGTTCTCGTACATCAACCAACTGCAAGCCCTCAGGTGTTGCTAAACGTTTTGCCAGTTCCTCAACGCTCATTTGAGTAAAAGCTGGATTCGTAGATTGGTTGGTCATGAAATTGCCCGCTTGCTGGATCGCTCAGCCATAGACTCTAAACTGATTTTATCTGGGTTTAGAGCACTCTTGTCAGCTCAGTAGTGCCAAGTGCTAATGACGACTCAATACTTAACTTGTAGAGCAGAGGAATTCTAAGCGACAGAACGCTTGCCCAGCTTGTAGTGAACAAGGTTGCGTTCCTCGATTGGTGAGCTGCACCATGACTTCAGGAGTTTCTACGGCTCCAGCTTCATTGGTTTGTACTGTTGGTTCAAACCAAGCCACGGTTAGTTGATGTTGGCTGCGGAGCGCTTTGACTAGCTGGACTTGCACCGCAGAAGTCAAGCCCTTTAGTTGAAAGCCTAATTGACAAACGATGGTCTGTCCCGGTTCTAAAGTAATGCGATCGCAGCGTTTTGATATCCCCAAAGGCCCCTCTTGATAGGGTGCCTGCACCAAAAAATTCCGGGTTAGCCAGCAAGCAACAACTGTGGTTGCCAGATTCCCGGCAGTTTGGGGCGGGACCAAGGCAGGCGCAACCTTCACAACTGGAAAGCGCATTAAATGAGGTAGTTTTACTAAGTCAACTGCTGGCGTTCTACGAGTAGGCGTAGGGGATGCTGACCATACAGCCCTGCTTTGAATCGTGGTTTCTCTTGAAGTTTTAGTCAAAGCAGATGCAGAAGTTTGAGCCATGCCAGGTAAGGGGCCAGACAACGGAGAGATGGATGCCTCAGCTTCTATAACGCTGGGTTGATCAGCCAATGGAGAGTTCACTGACTCAGCTTCTTCAAACACGTCAATGATCACTAGATCGCTGAGAGTAGCGGATTCATCAACGGGTGGTTCTGCGAGTAAAGGACGAACTGAACGAGAGGTCACCTTGGGCAAATCTCGCTCTAAACTTTCAGAAAAAGCAGTAACTCTTTGCCCAGCTATTTCTGGAACAGGCTTCTCGGTAGCCCAACCAAAAGGAGAGCGTTTGCGGGTGCTGGCAGACTTATGTAGGGAGGGATGGTTGAGCTTGGGGTCTTGGCGGCGACGCTCTTTGATGTATTGCTGCACAATGGTTTGGCGGTTACGCATGTAGTCTGCCCAGAAGCCAGGCTGGATCTCATCCATCGTCTGAGCCAGGGACCAAATCTCCAACGTCATCATGTTATAAAACGTTTGGTCGGCCTTTTGGAGTTCCTGGACCCAACCTGCAACGTTGCGGCTCGAATTGAGCGGGCTGCTGTCCAGAGTACTAACAGAACTCAACCCCATCATTTGCGATCGCCTCTAATACTTGGGACTATCCTACCCAACTATCCCAGCATAAAAAGACACAGGCATATCTGTTTTATCAAGCCTTTACAGATTTTTTTTAGATTGTGTAACTAGTGCAAACCAAGCCAAAGTACCTAATTCCAGAAATCTAGCTCTAGAGGCAAGTCTTGACCGAAAACGGAGGCAAGCTGGGTAAGGCTCTGGTTAGGAAGTGGCATTAATCAACTTCATATGGCTCATTTGGGGTCGAGCTGTAGTCTTACGGTACAGAGCACTATGAGGTAGAACCCGCAGCACTTCGGTAATTGTTGTCACTCCTGTCGTCACTTTTTCGATCGCAGCAACGCGGAAGGAAGCAAAATTGATTTCGCTGAGGTGACGGTGCAGTTGGGTCATCGTTCCTTCATAGATGATTTGCCGCACCGTATCATCCACATCTAGCAATTCAATAATTGCCTCTCGGCCCAGAAAACCGGAGTTAAAGCATTTTGAGCAGCCTCGGCCCTTACGCCATAACTCTGGAGTGGCTTCTTCTAGGTTTAAGCCGAGCACTTTCAAGTCTGATTCTGTAGGGGTATAAGGTTCAGCACAGTGAGGGCAGACTCGGCGTACCAAGCGCTGAGCCACAATGCCGAGCAAAGCGTCACTAATCAGGCCTGGGTCCGGACCAATATCCTTTAAGCGGGGGATGGCACTGGCTGCATCATTGGTGTGTAACGTCGTGAGAACAAGGTGTCCGGTGAGAGCGGCACGAATTCCTGTTTCTGCTGTTTCACTGTCCCGGATTTCCCCCAACATGATGATGTCTGGGTCTTGCCGGAGAATTGCCCGTAGTCCGGCCGCGAAGGTCATGCCTGCGGGTTCATGCACTTGGGTTTGCGTGATGCGTGGCAACACATACTCAACTGGATCTTCAACCGTGATTACATTGACAAATTCTGTAGCTACGGCTTGCAGGCTGGTGTAGAGCGTACTGGTCTTTCCCGACCCCGTAGGACCCGTAAAAATCACCATGCCTTGAGGTTGTTGGAGCCAGTTCCTATAGATAGCCAAGGTTTTATCAGTAAAACCCAGTTCGTCAATGCTAGAGAAGGGATTTTGGCGCGGTAGCAGACGAATGACAGCTTTTTCGCCACCAATACAAGGCAGCGTGCTAACTCGCATGTCTAAGCCCAAGTCGGAGTCTTGGCCAGAGGCATATTTTTCGCCCATTCTGGCATCTTGAGGACGGCGGCTTTCTGCAATATCCATATCCGCCATTACTTTCAGCGCCACGATCGCCCGACGGCTGATTTCTAGAGGCAGCGTGGTAATGTCGCGCAAAATGCCATCAATGCGATAACGCACTCTCAACCCTTCTGGCGTGGGTTCTAGGTGAATATCACTGGCTCGGTTGCGTAAGGCTCCAGAAATGATGGTCCGAATGCGACTGATTTGGTCTACTGCTTTAGAAAGGTAGAGTTCGGTGACTTCCCCAATATTTTCTTGGTCTTGTTCCCCGGTGAGGGGATTCACCAGCGGTGTTGAGCTAATGCGGTTGTTATCTAGGTTTTGACTGTGGAACCAGTTGCGATAGCTTTTATCGGAAATCGGAATAATTTTGATTTCAGTAAAGGTGCGATCGCTGAGCTTTCTAATTTCCTCTAAAGGCAAAGCGATCGGACTGCCTAAGAAATAACAGTTACGCCACAAGAGCAGCGGAATCACGGGTGGTAAAGTACCGCGATCGGGAAACTCGCGCAAAAAGCGATAGCTCACTTCTCGATCGAGCAATTCCAGCCTAACGCCACCCTGAGCATCCACTAGTAGCTGTAGTGCTTCTTCGCAAGTAATTTCCCGGTTCTTTAGCTGATGCCAAGCGGATAGGGAAGCAAAAGGTGTCTGCATAATTTTTTATACGTTAAGCACTTATGAATGGATGCATTAGAGGAATCAGCGATCGCTCATTGAGATGGGCCTTACTTAGCAAACCAGGTTACCGTAGCTGAGCAGCGCCAAGCAGTCATCCCCATAACACCAGAATCAATTTACACAAGCCTTATACTTAGCTTAGGGTTCTGATGTGGGAGGCATAGAATCTGCATCTGGGTGAGCCTGTTTATGCCGAAGAAATTGTTTGAGTGCTGTTTGGCGGTGGCTCATGAAGCGAGTCCAAAATCCTGGCAGTAGCCCATCCATCGTTTTCGCAATCGACCACACCTCCATTGCCATCAGGTTGTAGAACGAGCGATCGGACTTTTGCAATACTTCTAGCCATTGCTCAAAATCCATTTGAGCCATCAATTCTGGGCTATCTTCCTTCTCTGGTTCGGGCGGTGGGTCAAACTGCTGAAAATCAGGCTCTGACATGGCGATCGCCTCTGAATCACGCTCAAGTTTGGCAAAAACTTTGACACTTAGGTGCCCTAGACTGATTCCTACCCTAGCAAGCATTTTCAGGAAAACAGCCGTCGCGAGATTAGTCTTTGGTCTCAGAATGCCCAGATTTATGGCTTGATGGATAATGATCCTGGAATAATGATCCTGGATTGTTTTTCGCTCAATAGCCCTCAAGCAGCGTCTAAATTCACCATGAAGCTCCGCTCATTTTTCTCGGTTCTGGTCGCCAGTGTTCTGGTGCTGCTCTTGGTCGGTGCCAGCGGCTTTTACTGGCTTACAGCTCGCAGTCCCCTTGCACTCTTGCGAGGCGGATCTACAGACGGTCCCGCAGCAGCCATGTTTGTCCCCAAACAAGCCCCAGCCGTGGTGTCTTTGTTGGTGAATCCAGAGCGCTTGGAGGCGTTTCGCCAAGTCATTGCAGCTCCGGGTGCCCGCCGTCAGTCTAGAGCTGAAATCGAGCAACTAAAGCAAAGTTTGCTTGCGAATACAGGTCTCGATTACAAACAAGATGTAGAGCCTTGGCTGGGAGATGAAATCACTCTTGCCTTAACCTCGCCTGATGTCGATCGCGATGCTCAAACTGGGCAACAACCCGGCTACTTACTAGCGATCGCTACTCAAAATCCAGAACGTAGCCGTGAGTTCTTGCAGTTGTTTTGGCAGAAACGGGTAGCGGCTGGCACCAGGTTGATGTTCGAGCAGTACAAAGGCGTCAAGCTGATTTACAGCCAACCCGAACCCCCAGTAGAGCCACAAAAGCCAGAAACTAAGCGTAAAAAAAATAAGCAACAAGAACCTGATACAGTGCTCACGGTTCAACCTGCAACCACTCTGTCAACCGCTGTGGTAAGCGATCGCTTTGTGTTGTTTGCCAATCAACCGAAGGTGTTGCGAGATGCAATCAACAACGTGCAAGCGGCGGAGCTAGGTTTAGGAAGTTCTCCTGCCTATCAGCAAGCATTGCAGAGCTTCAAGCAGCGACAAATTGGCTTAGTGTTTCTCAACTTGCCTCAGTTGGCGGCTTGGTCGAGCCAGGGAACTGCAGATGCTACGACTGAAGCGAGCAATTTGTACGAAAGTGTCGCGATCGGTCTAGGGTTGAGCCGCAAAGGGCTCTTGGCTGAAACGGCTTTCTTGGCCGCACCAGGGCAAACATTACCAGCCGCTACTCCTGCGCTATCTAAACCAACTGGAGCTTTGGCGTATATTCCTGCCAGTAGTCCCGTGGCAGCAGCAGGCACAGACTTAGAACAGTTTTGGACGCAAGTTTCTAGCGGAGTATCAAGCTACGAGACGCTGGCTCAATTGATTAATCAGCCGCTCAACAACCTACGAAACGCTTGGCAGCTTGACCTTCCCCAAGACATTTTTAGTTGGGTAAAAGGGGAATATGCTGTGGCCTTGCTGCCACGTCCAGAACAGCAGCCCGACTGGGTTTTTGTCGCTGAAAGAACCGAAGCAGCCACGACCGCGATCGCTAACCTAGATACGCTTGCCAAGGACAAAGGCTTCAGCGTCGGACCGCTAACTTTAGCCGATCGCCCTGTTTCTGCTTGGACTAAATTAGGTTCAACTCCTCTCAAAGCTGCAAGCAAAACTACTACTGAAGGCAACTCCGCTCTGCTTGCCAATGTGATTGCCGCTGAAGTCGAGGGGGTTCATGCCACAGTGGGCAACTACGAAATCTTTGCTACTTCTGTAGCAGCGATGGAGCAAGCCCTACAAGCTACCAAAGATTCTTTAGTAGATAGCCCTGGCTTCAAGGCGGCGATCGCCGCTCTCCCTAAAGACAACGATGGATACCTATATCTAGATTGGGCGAACAGCCGCTCGATTCTAGAACAACAGCTTCCGTTCTTGCGTCTCGTGGAGCTAGCCAGCCAGCCCTTCTGGAACCAGTTGCGATCGCTCACCGTTACCAGCCTGGGAGGAGAATCTGGAGTGCGACGGAGTGAAGTCTTCCTCAACTTGAGCCCAACTGACAAAGCTTAAGTAAAAGCTTAGATACTGAGGATGCTATCAAGCTTGAGAATCGCTAGGATCAAAGCAGGAGATTACTCTCCCCGCTACTGAAGAAAGCGGACTTTACTCCTTCGGGAGGTTTGCATGGTCAAGTTTGTATTGCGATCGCTGGTAGGCATCCTCGTACTTGTGATTGATACGTTCTACCGCGATCGCCCTTACCAGCGCTTCTACGTCCTAGAAACCGTCGCGCGCGTCCCCTACTTTTCCTATCTCTCGGTCCTACACCTTTACGAAACGCTGGGTTGGTGGCGCAAAGCCGATTGGCTCAAGGTGCATTTCGCTGAAGCCTGGAATGAACTCCACCACTTGCTGATTATGGAATCCTTGGGTGGCAACCGTTGGTGGATTGATCGGTTCTTTGCCCAGCACACCGCTCTAATGTACTACTGGGTGATGGTGGGCCTGTATATGATCTCGCCGCGCTCAGCCTACTATATGATGGAGCAGATTGAAGGGCACGCCTTCCACACCTATGACCAGTTTGTCGCTACCAATCAAGCCGAGCTACAAGCTCAACCTGCTCCTGCCATTGCGATCGCCTACTACCGCGATGGCGACCTCTACATGTTTGACGAGTTCCAAACTTGTACTAAGCCAGAGTCTCGACGGCCCTCTGTGGATAACCTCTACGATGTCTTCGTCAATATTCGCGACGACGAAGCGGAGCACGTCAAAACAATGGTGGCTTGCCAGCAACCGGATGCTCAAACGGCTTTGAAGAGCCCACACAATCTAGAAGTGATTCAGTTGCCTCTAGAAGTGGAATTGGTGTTACCTACTACTCCTGCACCTGTCACTACCGTTGAGGGCTAACCCCCTCGCCCTAACCCTCTCCCTGGGGGAGAGGGAACTAGATTTTTGCTATCTCTAAACAGGAAGTGAGGTCAGATTTTGAGGCTGCGTAGGCAGCCTTTGTTTTTGTAGCCGCGACTTTAGTCGTCTTTAGTCGCCAGGCTTAGTTATTTTGGTTTCACCTTGGTCTTAGCTGGGCTTGATGGCTTGAAATAGGTTTTATACATTTCATGAGCGATCGGCACGGCTGAGACAGCACCAAATCCGCCATTCTCTACCACCACCGCGATCGCAATTTGCGGATCTTTCACTGGGCCATAACCTACATACACCGCGTTATCTTCCTGCCCTGGCACTTCTGCTGTCCCCGTCTTGCCCGCAGTTAGCGGAATGGAGCCATCGTTGAGTTGCTTCGCTGTTCCTTGTTGTACCACCGCAATTAAGCCATTGCGCACTGTGGCGATGGTACTGGGAGACAAGCCCACTTTCGCTGGCTGAGTCGCTGGGGTATTCGTTTGGGAGGCTAGCAAGTGGGGCTTGACTCGCGATCCCCCATTGGCGATCGCTGAATACATCACCGCCATTTCCACAGGTGTTGCCTGGACCAAACCTTGCCCAATTGACATACTCACCGTATCGCCAGCATACCAAGGCTCGCCATAGAGCTTTTCTTTTTGGGCTGGCGTAGGAGCCGCACCATAGCCTGCCTTCTCAAAACCCAACACCTCAGTCTCACCAACTCCTAAGCGGTGCGCCCATTTAGAAATCTGCTCTGGCCCTGCGGATAAACCCATTTGGTAGAAAAAGGTATTACTGCTAACCGCAAAGGCTTCTCGAAAACCAATTACACCGTAGCCGCTACCATGCTCATGAAACTGGAAACCGCCCACTGTGATGTAGGAGGAAGTAGCCAAAGTTGAATCTGGCGAGAACTTACCCGATTCCAAACCCGCCACTGCCGTCACTAACTTAAACGTGCTACCGGGTGGATATCCCTGAAAAGCGCGATTGAGAAACGGTTTGTCTTCCCCTTGCAATCGGTTCCACTCCTTCGAGGCGACTCTACGGGTAAAAATATTGGGGTCGAAGGTAGGACCACTCGCCATCGCCAACACTGCCCCTGTTTTCACATCCAGCGCTACTACAGCCCCCCGTCGCTTGTTCAGCGCTTTCTCTGCCGCTTTTTGCAACTCTAAGTCCAGGGTCAGCTTTACAGATGAACCTGCTTTGGTCGGAGAATTGCCTAACAAACGCAGTTCCTTCCCGCCTGCGTCAACCTCAATCAAGCGGCCTCCCCAGACACCCTGCAACTGAGATTGCAATAAACGCTCCAAACCCATTTGGCCCACAATCATGCCCATCGGATACTCAGGGTGAGCCTTCAGGTCATCTGCGGTCGCCTCACCGATATATCCCAACGCGTGAGCACCCAGATCACCATTGGGGTAGTTACGCGCTGATTCAGGTCGAATTTCTAGACCTGGCAACTCTCCAATTTGCTCTGCGAGTCGGGTAAAGGCATTAGGGCTAAGGTTTTGGCTGATCCGGACAGGCATGGCTGAGTGGTAGCCCACATCTTGGAGTTTTTTCAAGATCTCAGCAGCCGGAACATTCAAAATGGGTCCTAGCTGAGTTGCCCATTGTTGCCACTGAGCCTGGGTTTGGTATCTGGGCCAAAGGTAAACAGCCCGCGAAACTCGGTTAGCCGCCAGCAATTTTCCCTTACGGTCTAGCAGATTGCCTCGATCGGCGGGGATCGGAATCAAACGAATGCGGTTTTGGTCAGCTAATTGGCGATTTTGCTGCCCTTGAATCAACTGGAGTTGAACCAATCGCAACATACAGGCTGACAGTAAAGATGTCATCACCAGAGTCAACAAAATTCCACGACTGGTGCGCTCTTGAATATTGTTGACGAAGCGAGTTGCAGAGGATGAAGAAAAGGAGAGTCCGGTAGCCATCTTGCCTGAACTAAATCGGTTGTTGGGGAATCGATGCGAAAATTAAAACAACGTTGGAACTGCCACAGAGCTACACAGGCCACCTTGGAAGGCGATCGCTCATCTTGGACTGATCCTGCTCCCTGTCAACTTCCAGAATCCGAAGTGGCTCATCCGGAATTTTGCTAATAAATCGTGCTTGAGAGTTAGCGCAAAACTAAGGTTGTTAGTAGCGCCTAAGCTGCTACTTTAGAAAACCCAAAATTTACTCTTACCCATCAGCTGGAGCCAGCGTCAAATCATTGTGCCTCAGTGCATCTGTCAGCGGGTCGAAAGGATGGAGTCGGGAATAGTTCGCACTTCAGATGTAGGGATGCCGAAAGGATTTTGACTATTTTGAGAGCTATGTGGGAAAACTAAACACAGAGAATCCAGCTAACTTGGTAGACTCCTCTTAGTTGTCCGAAAGTCACTAACCTCTAGTTCCATATTGGGATTTAATTATGAGTCCTGTGCTTAAAGTAATTCAGCCTGTCGGTATTCTTGATGGTACGCAAGTCAATCATCTCCGTCAGGAAATTAATAATGCTGTAACAGCAAGTACAGATATTGTCTTAATTGATTTAGAAAATGTTACGTTTATGGACAGCTCTGGCTTAGGAGCTTTAGTCATTGCGCTGAAGAGTGTCCGTTCGGCTGGGGGTAAGCTCTTTCTTTGCTCGATCAATGACCAAGTCAAGATGCTGTTTCAATTAACGAGTATGGATCGAGTCTTTGAGATTTTTCCGAATCGAGCTGAGTTTAATCAGGCAGTTTTATTGCCTAATTAAATAATCAATCCGGCAGCATAATCTTTAGGGAGAGCCTTGAGCGAAACTAACTTGAAGCAACGATAAGTCGTCATCAAATGTTTCTTTCGCACCCATCGCTCGAACCGAGCCTAAGACTGTATCTAAACTGATATTGTTGGCCTGACTTAAGTCGCTTAGTAAGCCAACGAAACCATCTAAGGTCCAAGTTTCGCCATCAGGCTGATTGATTTCATAAATGCCATCGCTAAAAATGTAAAGGCTACTTCCAGCCTCGACTTCACAGCGATCGCTCACATATTGAGCATCAGAAAACATACCAATTGGTAAACCTGCTGTTTTCAAGCGTTTAGCTGTGGTTGTAGCGTCAGCTTCGCCTGAAATTAAGATAGCTGGAGGATGGCCTGCACTTGCGTAAACCAATTGCCGCTTCGTTTTGTTGTAAACACCGTACCAAATGGTGAAGTACCGTTCGTTGTGCCCACTCATTTGGAAGGTTTCATTTAACCCAGTCAGGACTCGATCGGGTAAGTAGAAGTTGACACCAGGCAAGGATTGCGATCGCAGTAAATTTAGCACCGAGATTGAGGGTAGAGCCGATCCTAAACCATGACCCGATACATCTAATAAATAAATTGCTAAATAATCGGGGTCTAACCAAAAATAGTCGAAACAGTCACCGCCTAATTGTCTAGAAGGAATAAAACAGGTATTGATCGCAGGAGATCCGAGTAAAGGAGGGGGCAATAGCGATCGCACATAATCAGCTGCTTCTGCTAGTTCAGCTTCCAGAAGTTGCTTCTGGGTCTGGAGATCTTGAGTGAGCTGATGCAAGCGTAATCCAGCTCTTACTCTTGCCTTCAACTCATTCATTTCAATCGGTTTGGAGAGAAAGTCATCGGCACCGGAATCTAACCCTCTCACCCGATCCTCGACTTCCCCGCGAGAAGTCAACAAAATAAAAAAGGTTGTAGACAAATCTGGGTTCGCCTTCACCTGGCGACAGACTTCTAACCCGTCTCGTCCTGGCATCATCCAATCACAAATAATGAGAGCCGGACGGAGTTGCGAAGCTAGCTCACTTCCTTCTTCACCATTGCGTGCCAGAGCTACCTCATAACCTTGTTTTTGCAAATTTCTCATTAAAACCAATCGAATTACGGGATCGTCATCTATGACTAAAATTCGAGGCATGGGTTATAGAAGTTATTGATATTTCTAGAATGTAATTAAGGGAGTTAAGGTGCAATGACTAGAAACACGACTAGAAACAATAAGTTACTAACGCCAAGGGAGTAAATCACAGCTCCATAACAAACTTTTCAATATTATGACAACATTCTTATGCCATCACAAATTTACAGCTACTTACTACTAGGCTATCGGTTCTAAGAGGTCTAAAGTGCACCAGAAACATCACTTACGCGTTAATACAGATCTCAACGAACTAGTTCAAGTTCTCTCTTGGTTCGAGACATTCAATCAACCCCATATTCCTAAATTAGTTTGGCTACAGTGCCAAACTGCTCTAGCAGAAGGGCTCACGAATGCCATTCGACATGCTCACAAACATCAACCTTTAGAAACTCCTATTGATATTGAAGTCAGTTCGTCTGCTAATACTTTAGAGATTCGAATTTGGGATTGCGGTCCACCTTTTGACTTCAATGCCAAGCTGGAACAGGTTGATGACAAAGTTGACTTTGATTCTTCTAGTGGTCGTGGATTACAAATTTTAAAGTCAGTTGCGGATAAGCTCAGCTACAGCTCTACGGAGGACAAGCGCAACTGCCTCCTAATTGTAAAACACTATGCAGCCAACGAAATTTGAAGCTTTTCTAAAAGTACTAGAAATTTAAACTTACTAAGTTTAAATTTAGTAAGTCAGGAAGGAGTTCGAAGGCAGTTTCTACTTCACTTACTAAAAATTGTCAACATTAAACGAATACAGTTTACAGAAATAACAAAATCTATCGCTCTCTCCTCACTAACTATTCTTTTGGACAAATTTTTCTATTGAGGTCAAAGCCTGCTCAATTTCAGTTAGAAGTTGGGCAGTTCCCTCTAGCTTTTGGCGACGTGCTTGCTGTTCTATCTCCGCTGCTGCTGCTTGCATTGTTTTGGCTCCTACATTGGCACTAGCACCTTTGATATGGTGAGCGGCCTGCTCAACTTCCCAATAATTGCTTTCCGCGATCGCTGTTGTAACTGCCTTTAAATGCACTTGAGCATCTTCAACAAAGACAGTTAACAACTCTAGTTCAAATTCGTAACTATCATCAGACATTTGATGAAGATGTTCCCAATCCAACGGTGGGTTTGAGCCATCCTGATCAGGTGAAACTGCTGGGGCTGGGTGCTCTAGCGGCACCTCTGAGGTTAGCCCTTGACTCCGCGCCGTGAAAATCTTTTGGCTCCATTGCTCTAGCTTGAGCGCCAATTCATCTTTACGAACAGGCTTGCTCAAAACATCATTCATCCCCACCGCCAAGCATCTAGATTGCTCCTGTGGTGTGTTGTCCGCGTTCATTCCTAGCACTACTACGGGCAAGGGGCGATCGCCTACAGCATCTACTTCTAAGCGACGAATTGCTTCAGTCAAAGCATAGCCATCCATACCTGGCATTTCACAGTTAGTCAGTATGAGGTCGTAGTCAGACTCAGCCATGCGCGCTAGCGCCTCTTGGCCACTAGCGCTCACATGAGCTAGGTAGCCCAAGCTTTTGAGCTGGTACAAAGTGACTTTTTGATTAACTGGATTATCTTCAACCAGTAAAACTTTTAAGCTGGAGTCATTATTCATATTAATTTTTGAGCGAGATATCTAGAAACTTTTCAGTATACCTAAAGCTTTTTTGAATGTTTCTAGGATAGGCCATGAATGCATAGACCTTGGTTTGCTAGCCGTCTTTCTTGAGAGTGCCTGACTCGCAGCTAGAAACATATCAGCAGAACCGTAGTTTAGAGCCTGCACCCTAGGTCATTATAGTTAAAATTGATACATAAACTGATAAATTAATTACTGAGGAGCAAATTCCGTTACAGTGAGTTTGTAGGCCTTTTGACTCAATCTCCTAGAAACCAAGCGGCTAAGGCTACAAAGAATATCAAGCCAAGCCAGTGAGGAACTTGTATTAGGCTCAAGGTTCCTAGAGGCAGCAACACCAATGCATTTGCCAGTAGCAAACCAGCAAATACCAGGGTCACGATAATAATTGCGAGCATAGTCTATCTGATGGCATGAGCAGGGCACTTGAGTGATCAATGCTTCGTCACTATTTAAGTAGCTTCGGTAATCTGCACACTTAAATTTATGAGGGTTATATGAGAGGACGTTGCTATGTCAATTTCAACTGCATTTAAATTCACAACCTTAGGCTGCTTTATCTTACTAAGTGCTGCAAAAGTAGTGCCTGTTTTAGCGGAATCAGCTAACTTTCGCACCTTAAATCTTTCTCCTGGCTTCTCGCGTGCCGCTGGTACTGCACGAGGCTTCACAGGGGGCTCTTATTCTTTACCCTCCATTGCTAATAGCGATCGCGAGGGAAAGCGTTGCTTGGGATTTGGCGATACCCAGCCTGATCACATTATGGTGTTGCAAAAGGATTTTTCGCGGCTACAGCTCCAAGTAGATACTCAAGGCAAAGACACCACCTTAGTTGTGAAAGGGCCGAATAACACTGTTTTGTGTGGAGATGATACAGGCTCCAATAAGGATGCTAGCGTCAGTCAGCCAAAGTGGTCTGCTGGTACCTATGAGATTTGGGTAGGTACTTTTGAGGCAGGCGCAAGGTGGAAATATACACTCACAGCGCAACAATAAGTTGGGACTAGCTTCAAAGCGGCATCAGGGACACTAAGGTTATGGGAACCACGCAGCGAAGAACCCTAGGAACGCTAAGATAGTGAGTGGCCTGTCTTGCCAATGAGGGTGACACTCGTGCTAGCAACCCTAATCACTGACTTCCGCATTATTTTTGAGCGTGACCCAGCGGCTCGTAACTGGTTGGAAGTTTTATTTTGCTATCCAGGTCTGCAAGCATTACTTTTTCATCGACCAGCTCATTGGCTATATAAGCTTGGAATTCCGTTCTTTCCCCGGTTAATCTCCCACCTGGCGCGTTTTCTGACGGGAATTGAGATTCATCCAGGCGCGACGATTGGTAAGGGCGTTTTTATTGACCACGGTATGGGAGTAGTGGTCGGTGAAACGGCGATCGTAGGGGATTACGCCTTAATCTACCAAGGCGTAACCCTAGGGGGTACAGGGAAGGAAAGTGGCAAACGTCACCCAACTCTGGGCGAAAACGTAGTCGTAGGAGCAGGCGCTAAAGTTTTAGGCAACATCCAAGTCGGTAGCAATGTCCGAATTGGGGCGGGTTCTGTAGTATTGCGGGATGTGCCTTCAGATTGCACTGTCGTTGGCGTTCCAGGTCGAGTTGTCTACCGGGCTGGTGAGCGTGTTGGGCCACTAGAGCATGGCCGCTTGCCAGACTCTGAAGCCGAAGTTATTCGAGCTTTGGTCGATCGCATTGAACTCATGGAGCAACAGTTGCAACTGCTGCAAGGTCGGCAAGCTTTGACAAATAGCTATTACCGCGAAGCAAGTGAGCCAAATTACGCGATCGCTGTCCCTGTTGGTTGCTCCAATGCTGCTGAGCCAGAGCAGTCTAATCAAGAGACGGAACCTGAAGTCAGTCAAACTTCACCTAGCTGCCGATTACGCGACAAGGTAATTGAGCAATTTTTGGATGGCGGCGGTATCTAACAAAGGAGTTGCTTAGGGGTTGATCGCCTGAGCAGACCAGACTTGATTTTGGTCGCGCTGGTAAAGACAACGGTTTTGGGGTTCGCCGCGCAGTTCTAGATGATCTACTCGCTCTGGTTCTAGGAGCAGTAAGCAAAAGTATGGCAATGGCTCTGTATTGTCGGGGGGCTGAGGTGCAAATGCAGCAGCATCTGCTCTTGGTTCTCCCGGTGTAGGCCAAGCGAATTGTAGACGCGCTGCATCAGAAAGCTCTTGCCACGCGGTTTTTCGTGCTTGTTGTAGTGCTGAGTCTGGATGAGTAGCGCGGATTAAGGTGAGAGTCCCCGCAATCCGAAACTGCTCCCTGGTTTTGATGAAATACCAGCAGGCTTCTGCTTTGGGATTCTGCTCAATTTGCTCTGTCTTCTCGCTCCGAGTATCAGTCACAAACTTCAATTGGTCCGTGTCATCCAAAAAGCCCCGAAACACTACGGTACGGTTGGCAGGTTGACCGTTGAGTTGAATGGTGGCCAATTGTAAGAAACGAGCCTCGGGCTGACTACGGTTGCGATGTAAGGCACGAGAGAGGGGCGATCGCCAAGGCGCAAGAGACATTGCAAGCTTTCTAACGCAACTTCAGGATCTCAAGTATTGCAGAGATTCAAGACCTGTCTTGTGGTTCTGGTGTAATGCAACTCTCAACTAGCTTTCTAAAGCACAACTGCTAATGCCAATCGGATTATTGCACTTGGAAGATTGCAGTAAATCCAAGCATGGCAGAGTTAGCGATCGCTCAGCTAAACGCAGTTGTCCAACAGCTTTCAAGCGGCACCTGAGCGATTTTACTTTGACAAACCTGAGTGCAAGTATTTTATCCTTTAATTGATTTGAGCATAAATAGTGGCTAGAGTCAGTTTTTTAGCCCTTTAGACACTACATATAGACTATTAGATCAACTATATTCAGACTGAGGCCCAATAGTGAGATCTAAATCTATGGCTCAAGGTGTTGAACAGGTGAACAGTCAACCTGCTGAAGCTATACCTGCTGCTAATCCTGTATTTTTCAGGTCTTACAGTCGTCGAGACAGCAAAACCGACAATGAATTAGTGCATAGGCTGAATACTAAAGTTCGCCAAATTATGAAACACGCTCGGAGGCTCGCAGAAATAGATCCTCAAACTGAGGAAATCACAAAGCCACTAGACCATTACTCTAATGGGGTCATTTTTGAGCCTTTAGAGGACGACAGCCACCTGCCTAACGACTCCAATCGAACTATCATCCTCAATTCAAAGGCCATTATTCAGTTAACCAAGGAAGTCCCTAAACAGTGGTTACATATATCTCTCTTAGTTTTCTTATGCCACGAGGCGTCACACATCTCTCAAAGAGTTAAATATCGAGAAGATGTCCAACGTATGAAAGGAGTTGGCAAAGATATTGGGGAGAAGCGAATGGGCGAGCTGGATTTGAGGAGTGATTTTCTAGCAGCCCATACGCTGAGTCTATTCTTTATGTTGCACGATAGAAAAACTTATAACCGTAGAGAGTATGTTAGATGGTTTTATGAGGTGTGGCACAAAGTATGCAAAGCCATGCTTGATGCTTTTCCTGCTAGTCAACGCGAAGACAAACAGCAGCGAGTCTTTGGATACTTACTCATGTCAAACCTTATTAGCGATGCTCACATTGGCAACTACCCATTAGAATTTGAGGCTGAGTTATGGCCTGTCTGGGGCGATTCTTTAGGCTGGCTATCGATATACAGTAACGGCAATCCTTTACTCTCAGGCAGTCCAGTCAATTCAAATCTAATGGAGCAAATACTAAACAATATCTCTATAGGAGAATATGACTTTGCTGCTGCGGGCATTAGAGAGCTGTGGCGGCAACTACCAAGACGTTAATCTCAATCGTCCTGGCTTTCCTTTACAGATTTAGTGATCTATAGTGTTTGTTTCAGTAGTTGAAGCACTATATATAGCCATTTTCTCTCCTACGTCAGCGAGACTTCATTATCTATGGTTCAAGATCTAGAGCGGGTACGCCCAACTAGCCAATTCCCTGAAACAGCACCCACGGCTAACGCAGTTTTCTTCAGGACTTATAGCCGTAGAACCGACGGTCGGCGGGAAACCTGGGAGCAGGTCTGCGATCGCACCATTCAAGGCATCGCCAAACTGGGTAAGCTCACCGACGCCGAAGTCGATCTGCTGCGACGGATGCAGTACCAAATTAAAAGTTTGCCATCCGGTCGTTGGCTGTGGATTGGGGGCACCGACTGGATCGAAAAACCAGAAAACTTTTCCGGCGCTTATAACTGCACCAGCACCAACGTCATTGATTGGCGAGCCTTTGGCTTGATGATGGATCTTGCCATGCAAGGCTGCGGCACAGGTGCCATTTTAGAACCCAAGTATATCAACCGCTTACCTGCCCTCCGCAACCGCTTAAATGTCACGGTTGCAGGTGAAATTGGCACCACTCCCGCCGAGCAGCGCCGTGCCACTACGGAAGTCAAGATTGAAGGCAACCAAGTTCAGATCAATGTCGGTGATAGTCGACAAGGTTGGGTTAAGTCCTATCAGTCCTTGCTCGAACTCTCCAGCAGCGATCGCTTCTCTGGTGAAGTCCAAGTCACAGTTGATCTCAGCGATGTCCGTCCTGCTGGCGAAACCCTAAAAGGTTTTGGTGGCGTTGCTAACCCGATCAAGCTCCCCGAACTCTACGATCGCTGTGCCACAATCTTGAACCGCGCCGTAGGTCGCCAGTTAAACTCGGTCGAATGCTGCCTGCTGATTGATGCTGCCGCTGTGACGATTGTCGCCGGAAACATTCGGCGCAGCGCAGGTATGCGTCAAGGGGATAGCGATGATGCAGAATTTGCAACTGCCAAGGACAATCTCTGGCAGCAAGATGCGGAAGGTAACTGGCGCATTGACCCAGAACGGGATGCTCTGCGAATGGCAAACCATACCAGAGTATTTCACCGCCAACCCTCTGAGCAAGAGTGTATTGAGGCAGTTCGCAAGCAGTTTTACTCTGGGGAAGGCGCGATTCAGTATGCACCAGAAGCGATCGCCCGATCTAACTCTGACTTGTTGCCTACACCAGAACTAAAAGCAGAATTCTTGCAAGTATATGAGCGGGGTGAGATTCAGCAATGGCTACAAAATCGCTACCCTCAAATATCAACCGAGGAGATTGAGCACCGTCTAGGACGCTATGGTTTAAACCCATGTGGTGAGATCACTGGGGCCGACTTCCACTGCAACTTGGCGGAGGTACATCTTAACCAGCTGGATCCCCACAATCCAAAGGAACAAGAAGAAGCTTTTACCGCTGGAGCGCTCTCTGTGGCGGCGCTGTTGAATCATCAATTTGTGGAAGAGCGCTATCAATGGTCACGGGAAGTTGACCCGATTGTTGGGGTTTCTTTCACTGGGCTGTTTGACTTTTTTGTCAGAGGTTTTGGTGTGGACTGGTTGCACTGGTGGGAAGCAGGCAGACCCGATACAGTGGCTGGCTTAGAGTTTAAGCAGAAGGAGCAAGCCTATCTGTCGCGCTGGAAAGAAGTTGTGCATCAGGTGGTGTGGGAATACTGCGATCGCCACGACATCAAGCGTCCTAACCGTTGCACCACTGTGCAGCCTTCCGGTACTAAATCATTACTGACTGGCGCATCTCCCGGTTGGCACCCACCCAAAGCTCAACGCTACATTCGCCGGATTACGTTCCGCAAAAATGATCCTGTGGCACTGGCTTGTATTGAATACGGTTACAGCGTGGTGCCGTCTCAGTCTGATAAAGACGAAAATGGCAACCTGCTGAATGATCCTTTTGACCCACGAGTGACCGAGTGGTTAGTCGAAATTCCAGTGGAAGTGCCTTGGGCTAACTTGCCAGGTGCTGATCAAATCGCGATCGAGAAGTTCTCTGCGGAAGCACAGTTTGACTTCTACATGCAGGTGCAGAAGCACTATACCGCCCACAACACCAGTGCCACGGTGGAGCTGCGAGAAGATGAAGTAGAGCCTTTGGCAAAACGGATTTACGAGGCGATCGCTAATCAAGAAGGCTACATTAGTGCTGCTCTCCTGGCCCGATTTGATGCACCTTTCCCCCGGTTACCCTTCGAGAAAATTGATCAAGAGACTTATGAACAGTTGCAGCAAGGAGTGCAAGCACGACGTAGAACCGACAACTTCTATACGGCCCTAAGCCGCTACGACTCTGGAGAAGCCACAGTTGAAGGACCAGCAGGTTGTGATAGCGACAAATGCATGATGCCTGAGACAAAAAACTAGGGGAGCGTTACGCTAAGAGTGTTGTTGCTGCTGTTAATTTCGACAGGGCAAAATCACTTTTTAATCTAGTTCTGCAAAAGGTTTCTTGTCAGGAGTACTTCCATGTTTGTTGATGAACTTACACCCATTTTCAAAGAATTAACTCGACAGCCAATGGCTTTTCTAGGAGGACTAGTTTCTGGTGTTTTTCGGCTAAACCTAGCTGATGACCCAGTCAAAAGCTGGCTAGATCAACAAGCGGGTACTTCAACTCACACCACATTCAATCACGAGACCCCGAACGGTCGGAATAATGGTCCCCAGTCGATTTCGATCGATTAAAGTCCATTTAGAGCCCATAAAAAAAGAGTCAGCTTTGAGTCTGGCTCTTTTTTTATTTGTAGTCTGAAGCATGCTTACCTAAGCAGCGCGTCGAGTCAATAAGCTCCAGAGGAAAAGGGCAATCACTGCACCTAGAACTGCCAGAAATATACCCCCTAATGTCAGCCCAGTAGCAGCAAGCTGGAAGGTTCCGGTTTGCAGAAAGACGCCCAAGCTACCACCAACTAAAGCCCCAGTAATTCCTAACAGCATAGTGCCAAGAATACCGCCACCTTGATGGCCTGGATAGATAGCTTTAGCGATCGCGCCAGCAATCAGTCCTAAAACGATCCAAGCAATAATGTTCATAGTTTTTTCCTAAAAGTATTAGGAATTTGCCGCTAAACTGCACGTCTAGTAAACAAGTTCCAGAGCCAAATCGCGACAATTGCACCTAAAACTGCGACAAAAAGTCCTGGCAGGCTAAAGCTAGTTGCAGTTAGTTGTAGGCTTCCGGTTTGTAATAGAGTGACTAACGTTCCGCCAACGAAAGCCCCTATAATGCCAATCAAAATGGTGCCTAGGATTCCACCCGCTTGATAACCCGGATAAATTGCTTTAGCGATCGCACCTGCAAGCAATCCTAAAATAACCCAAGCAATAATATTCATAAGACAATGATTTCCTAAAAAATATTATTCTTACCGAATTAACTAATAGATTAGCCACTTTAAAATTAAGTAGCATCTGTCAGCAGATGTAACCTTAAAAGCCTAAAAACAGTCACTAAAAAGGAGTAGACATTAACACCTACTCCCTAAAAGCTTTGAGTTTTAATTTATTTTCAGTCGCAGTAATTTGGCTTTAAGGATAGAAACTTAACTGAGGTAACCCTAAGGTTTCATTCCAGCCCATCATCAAGTTCAAACACTGAACAGCTTGACCTGCTTGACCTTTCATCAGGTTGTCAATCGCAGACATCACAATAATGCGATCGGTGCGTGGGTCTACTTCAACACCGATGTAGCAGAGATTGGTGCCAGTGGCCCACTTAGTTTGCGGGTATACACCACTTGGCAATATTTTCACCCAAGGCGAGGAGCGGTAAAAAGCCATGTAAATTGTGAGCAAATCCTCACGGACCAGACCTGGGTCTCGCAGCGTTGCATAAACGGTAGACAAGATCCCGCGAACCATGGGGATGAGGTGGGGCGTAAACTGCACCAACACCTCATGACCCGCCAAATCACTACAAACCTGCTCAATCTCTGGAGTGTGGCGGTGGCGAGCCACTCCATAAGCAGCGAACGAGTTATCTGCTTCTGCCAAAAGGAGATTTGTTTTAGCTTGCCGTCCACCGCCAGAAGTGCCTGACTTAGCATCAATCACAGCCGTTTCAGGCACAATTAACCCTTGCTTCAACAAAGGAGAGAGCGCCAATAAGCTAGCTGTGGGGTAACAGCCTGGACAACCTACTAGCTGAGCCTCGGCAATGCGATCGCGATACAGCTCAGGCAAACCATATACCGCCGTTTCTGCGATCGCCTGATCGCTGCGCGTCTTACCGTACCAATTCTCGTAGGTTTCTAAATTGGAAAATCGGTAATCGGCGGATAGATCTAAGACTTTGCAACCTTTTTCCAATAAAGCGGGTGCCATTTGGCAAGCTAATCCATTGGGCAAAGATAAAAAGACAACCTGACAGCGTGCTGCAATCTGATCGAGATCAATCGGCTCGATGATCAAGTCAACTCGATGATTGAGATGAGGGTAAAGCTCACCAAAGGCCTTTCCCGCACTACTCTCTCCACCCAAGTAAACAAGTTCAACTCCTGGATGATCAATCAGAAGTCGTACTAGCTGTACGCCGCCATAACCCGACGCGCCAATAATCCCAACGGGCACGCGTCCTACATCACCCATGATATTTGGCCTTATTTGAGGTTCAACAGTAAACGCTTAACTTTTGCTGCATTGTAGTACCTAAAGCAGCAAGTTGGTCTACACAATCACCATGATTTTTTCAAGTTATTAGCGCCTCTGATTAGCCCTATCACCTTCGGCTAATATTGAATCTCTAGTATCAGAAGCTACCCCTCTAAATTGCCTTCTAGTAGGGCATAATCTTCCAGGTTAGTCGCCTGAGTTAAGGTGCTAGTTTCACCCGCGCGACTTGGCAGAAAACCGAGGTTACCAGGGCTTTTGCAGCACTCTACCTCGCTAAACAGACTACAATCGAAGCATAGGTAAGCTTTAAAAAACTTTACGGTGTCGTTACTTTGAGTTTCTCCGTGGAATCGCCTCAAACCGCCTCAACCCAACCTTTCAAGTTTGATGCTATTGATGCTGCTTTGGCTGACCTCAAGGCAGGGCGTGCCATTGTCGTAGTTGATGACGAAAACCGGGAAAATGAGGGCGACGTCATTTGTGCCGCTCAATTTGCGACACCTGACATGATCAACTTTATGGCAGTGAAAGCGCGAGGGCTGATTTGCTTAGCGATGACGGGCGATCGCCTCGACGAACTTGACTTGCCCTTGATGGTCACGAACAACACAGATAGCAATCAGACTGCCTTTACCGTCAGCATTGATGCGTCGCCCCAGTTAGGAGTCAGTACTGGAATTTCTGCCGAAGACCGGGCTCGGACCATCCAAGTTACGATCAACCCCTCTACTCGCCCCGACGATTTGCGTCGTCCCGGACATATCTTTCCAATTCGGGCGCGCGAAGGTGGTGTGCTGAAGCGGGCAGGTCATACTGAGGCAGCGGTTGATTTGGCTCGCTTAGCAGGGCTGTACCCATCGGGTGTGATCTGTGAAATCCAAAATCCCGATGGCTCAATGGCTCGTTTACCAGAGCTGATCGAATATGCTCGCACTCATCAACTCAGAATTGTTAGCATTGCCGACTTAATTAGTTATCGCTTGCAGCATGAGCGGTTTGTCGGTCGAGAAACCATTGCCGAACTGCCAACAGAATTTGGTAACTTCCAGATTTACGCTTACCGCAATGCCCTCGATAACTCTGAGCATGTGGCGATCGTCAAAGGCGACCCCAGCCAGTTTGGTGACAAAACGGTAATGGTGCGGATGCACTCGGAATGCCTGACGGGCGATGCACTGGGTTCTCTGCGTTGTGACTGCCGTATGCAACTCCAAGCCGCCCTGAAAATGATTGAGAACGTGGGCCAAGGTGTTGTAGTTTATCTGCGCCAGGAAGGTCGCGGCATTGGCTTAATTAATAAGCTCAAGGCCTACTCATTGCAGGATTTAGGGCTAGATACCGTCGAGGCGAACGAGCGTTTGGGATTTCCCGCTGATCTGCGGAATTATGGCGTCGGAGCTCAAATTCTCAATGACTTAGGCGTGAAGAAAATCTGTCTCGTCACCAACAACCCCCGCAAAATCGCTGGGTTAAAGGGTTACGGTTTAGAAGTCGTCGATCGCGTCCCTCTACTCATTGAAGCGACTCCCTACAATTCCACCTACCTAGAAACCAAGGCCACCAAGCTAGGTCACATGCTGTTGCAGACCTACTTGATGACGGTGGCGATTCATTGGCAAGATCAGCCCAAGTCTGCCACTGAGCGTTACGATCGCCTAGAAAAGTTGCGGCACTTAGTAGAAGCTCACGATTTGCTACTGCAAGAAGAAGCTCGTCCTGTCGCGATCGCCCTCTTTGGCAAGCCTTCGCTCACAGTGCATGTAGGCTTTGACCAAGCCAATGTTGCTGCTGCCGATTGGTATCAGCAACCCACTCATCCTTATGTCCAAGCGATCGCCAGAATCTTGGATAATCTAGCCAATTGGCCGCAAATTCAAAAAGTGGAGTTTCTCATTTCTCCCGGTTCTGACCCGCTCAAGAGTTTGCAAGTGCAGCTCGATCGTCACGCCTTTGCCTTAAGCCAATTGCCTTCTGCTGTCTGTGACCAACTAGAAACGCAAGTGATTTATAGCTTTTCCACAGACGCTACTTCATCCGCTGCCTAAAGATTTTGCTGCTTAAAGATTAGGAGAGTAATTCAGTGCATAGTTCGCTCAGCACCACTGGCACCCCACCGATCCATGTCATTGGGGGAGGCTTAGCCGGGACAGAAGCGGCTTGGCAAATTGCTCAAGCTGGGATTCCCGTCGTTTTGCATGAGATGCGACCGGAGCGCTTAAGCCCAGCCCACCACAGCGAACACTTGGCCGAGCTAGTCTGTAGCAACTCTTTCGGTGCCCAATCCAGCGATCGCGCTGCAGGTCTCCTCCACGAAGAATTGCGTCGCCTGGGTTCCATCATCATTGGCAAAGCCGATGAGCATGCCGTTCCTGCGGGGGGAGCTTTGGCGGTCGATCGCGGTCAATTCAGCCAAAACCTGACAGAAACGCTCGCCAATCACCCACTGATCGAGTTACGCCGAGGAGAAATCCAGGATATTCCCAGCGAAGGGATTGCCGTCCTCACCACTGGCCCGTTAACCAGCCCCGATTTGGCAGAAGCGTTGCGGCACTTCACGGGGCTGGAGTACATGAACTTTTTTGATGCGGCCAGTCCCATTGTGGTGGGGGAGTCGATCAACTTCGACATCGCCTTTCGCGCCTCTCGCTACGATCGTGGGGAAGCTGCTTATCTGAACTGCCCGATGAACCGGGAGCAGTATCTCCACTTCTGGCAAGAACTATGCCAAGCTGAGCAAGCGGAACTCAAAGACTTCGATCGCGAAACTGCCAAGTTCTTTGAAGGTTGTTTGCCGATTGAAGAAATGGGCAAACGAGGCGAAGATACCATGCGCTATGGCCCGCTCAAACCTGTAGGCTTATTTGACTCCCGCAGAGGCGACTTCCGCGCCCCGGAGAACCAAGTGCATCGACCTTACGCGGTCGTGCAACTGCGCCAAGAGGACAAAGCAGGGCAGCTTTGGAATATGGTCGGTTTCCAAACCAATCTGCGTTGGGGTGAGCAGAAGCGAGTCTTTCGCCTGATTCCAGGGCTAGAAAATGCCGAATTTGTCCGTATGGGAGTCATGCACCGCAACACCTTCATCAACGCACCAGAACTGCTAACACCCACTTTGCAATTCAAGCAACGGCAAACTCTACTCGCCGCTGGCCAACTCGTCGGGACGGAAGGCTATACTGCGGCGGCGGCTGGTGGTTGGTTAGCGGGAACCAACGCGGCTCGTTTAGCTCATGGTCTAGATCCGATCGCCCTACCGGGGACTACGATGATGGGCGCATTGTTCGAGTTTATTAGCTCTGCTTCGCCCAAGCATTTCCAACCCATGCCGCCCAACTTTGGCATTCTGCCTGAGCTAGAAAAGCGCATCCGCAATAAGCAGGAGCGTTATGGTTGCTATCGCGATCGCGCCCTAGCCGATCTATTCAGTTGGAGCACGCAACATCAAATTTCGCTAGGCCAGTCAGAATGTTTGGCTAGCGTCTAACGCTGGCGCTCGGTCATTAGAGGATGAAAGGCGATCGCCAGATTGACCAGGAAGCCAACTAAAAAGTGACACGACTAACCTGAAAATCTGCTACTAGTAGTAGGTCAGTTTTCCTGCTCTATCTCGGCCCGCTTGCCCTAATTTATGTGACGTTGATTCAGCTCCTCAACCTTAATAGTCTTCGAGCTTGGCTCAGTTTGGCCAAGTGGTTTAAATGCGCTCTGGTTTTCAGTTTAATTTGCAGCTTTTGGCTGAGCGGTTTAGCGGCTCCAACCTACGCGACTCCCACAGCGTTCATGCAAGTTCCTCAGTCGGTGGCTCAAACCGATGGGGCGATAGAAACATTACAAGAGCAGCAAAAAGCAGTCGAAAAGCAACGCTCAGAGATTCAAAAAGAGCGCGATCGCGTTCAGAAACAGGAAAAAGCGGCCAAGAGTCGGATTGGCACGCTTCGCCAAAACCTGCAAGTGACAGATGTGCAAATCAAAGACAATCAATATCGGTTGCAGTTAGCCAAGAAGCAACTCAAAGAATTGCAAGCAGATTTAGCGATCGCCGAACGCACTTATCAGAAACGCCAGTCTGCGGCAGTAGCTCGCTTACGATTTCTCCAGCGTCAGCAAGGAGGCCAAGGTTGGGCAGTGCTACTACAAAGCCAAAACCTGAATGATTTTTTAGATCGTCGCTACCGTTTGAGAAAGGTGTACCAAGCCGATCGCAACGCTTTAGCTCAACTTACTGCTGAGTCTCGCGATCTTGTAGCCCAAAAGCAGCAAGTGGAACAGCAAAAAAATCAAATCGCCCTCCTCGCTCAGCAATTGTTAGCCCAACAATCAGAGTTGCAAGCTCAAACCCAGTCAGAACAAGAATTAGTGGAGCGGCTCCGCTCCGACCAATCGGCTTTAGAGGCGGCAGAAGCCCAACTAGCTCAAGATTCCGAGGATTTAACTCAACTGATCTTGCAGCGGGTGGCTGAACAAAGAGCCAAAGATGCCGCAGCAGGGCGAGGCAGCATCGTGATTCGGGGGACAGGTCTGATGAGCGTTCCCTGTGATGGCCCGATCACCAGTAGCTTTGGCTGGCGGACGCATCCGATTTTAGGCTATGAGCGGTTTCACTCTGGCATTGACTTTGGTGCGGACTATGGCAGTACGATTCGGGCTGCTAATGCTGGAATTGTGATTTACGCAGGTTGGTATGGCGGCTACGGCAACGCTGTAGTCATCGACCACGGCAATGACATCACCACCCTTTATGGGCACGCTAGCGAACTGTATGTAGCTGAGGGACAGGTGCTGCAACGGGGTCAAGCGATCGCATCCGTTGGTTCTACAGGACTTTCCACTGGTCCCCACCTACACTTTGAAGTCCGGCAAGCTGGAGAACCTGTAGAACCGATGGATTACTTTTGATGCCTGAATAAACGCGACCTAACCCCCAGCCCCTTCCCTTCAGGGAAGGGGAGCCAGATTCGCTGAATCGCACGAGTAGAATAGCTATCCAGCAACTGGCTCCAGTTCAGCTTCGCTACTTTGTTCGTCATTGACTCGTCTCAGCGATGCTTTGTTAAACGCTGGAAACCTGAGCTGAGGGTATTGAGCTTTGGCTTGGCGTAGCTCCCCAAAAATGGGGTCATCCAATCCCGTGACTACGCACCAAACCCGCGATCGCGTTAAAGCGACAAACGCTTCATTGCGCTTATGTAGTTCGCTTTCTTGTTTCCAAGCTAGAGGCCGAGTGGCACAGTGAAAGCGGCAGGCATAGACTTTCCAAGCTTCGTTGCCTTTGGCGCGATGGATATTGGCTAAAGTCACCTGTCCAGGTCGCACAAATTCATTACGATTTGGCTCTCCACCCGCTACGAAACCTTTGACACCATAGGCGGTCAGTTTGGCTTGAAAGCTTTGCCAATACTGTTTCTCATTCTCCCCAACCAAAGCTGTAATTAAAATATCGCTGGGTTGAAGGCCGTGGCGTAGGTCATTCACAATTTGCTGCGCGATCCATTCTTGTTCTTCGGCTTCTGCGGCAAAGGTTTGCAGACTTAGCAACTCCGCGATCGCTTCCCGCGCTTCAAAATTTTCTTGGTCAATCGGATGCAGGTTTTTATCCGCAGGTCGGGCAATCGTCACTTGTTGCCCTGCCTTAACACTAGCCTCGGTAAAGTCACCCTCGAGCACCTCATAACCTAGCTTTCGCCACTCCGCTTGATTACTCACTCCTTGCAGCGGTCCCTCAGCTCTTAGTAACCCCATGTTGACGGCTTGTGCCACCATCAGTAGCAGTTGGGGCGTGCGATAACAGCGATTGAGATTTTCAGACTTACGAATTGTTGTTCCTTCATAGAAAAAGGAGTGATTGCGTCCCAAACCTAAATCTACAACTGGAGACCCATCCGCCTCACGGCCAAAAACTTGAGCAGGTTCTGGCACCGTTAAGGAACCCATTCCCTGCGCCTCGTCATAAGCCCAATACAGGCGCTTCGGTGCCGTTAGGGTGTTGCGAGCTAGCCGATAAAAAGCAAACGGCAGGTCTTGGCCTTCGTCAATAAAAACTGCATCATACAAATAAGGCACCGGAACTAATTGCCGCTCCAAACCATTACAGACATACTCAAACGCTTGAGCAGGTGAAACCTTACCAATTTCTTGTTCTACATCTTTTACATTTTTGGGCTTGATGCCAGCAGCGATCGCCAAAGTACGATAAAAACCGGGTTGATCTTTAGCGCCCCAAGCATGCAAAACCTTGAGCTTATCCCAGTTTGGCGCTCTGCCCGTCAGCTCTTGGTAATAGCGCCCGATCCGTTCTTCAATAATTTGTTGGTAAAGCGATCGCGTAAAAAAGATAAAAGCAACATTCCAATCCGGATGCTCGGCGTGGATTTTGGCTGCTCGTTTAGCGAACAAAACTGTTTTTCCTGTCCCTGCTAATCCTCGAAGCCGCTGAGGGCCATCTGGATATTCAAAAGCAATTTTCTGTTGTTCTTCATCTAAAACTTTGACTCGCGATTCTAAGTTCTGGATTACCCGAATTGGGCTATTAGCCGCAGTTCCTTCGGGAATTTCTCGTGGCAATGTGACTGGCAAGATTTCGACAGTAGTTTGGTGAGTCATAATTTACGTTCATCAGGGTAGATGCAAAACCCAGCGAAACTTAGCAGAAAAAGTTCAGAAGCCTTCTTCACATCAAGCTTGCTTAGTTATTTTTCGAAATAATTTCAGTAGTTTTAGCGTTACTTTTAGTTGAAAAAGCTGCTTTAACACAGACAATATTGAAACCTTTAATCAGCAGAAAACTACACGGCAGCTTTGCTTAACATGCCCCGCCGCAATAGCAAATAACGGAGAAATTTTTAAGTTTTCAAAAATTCTGCAGATCACTCAGATCAGCCTTGCTGTCAAATTTGGGCTAGAGGTTGAGTGAGCTATTGGCCGCTGTTAGTCCACAGATTTCAGATTTTTCTGATTTGCGATCGCTTTACGTGATACAATTACAAAGGAAATTAGGGCATGTAGCTCAGTGGATAGAGCATCAGGTTCCGGTCCTGAGGGTCGGGGGTTCGAATCCCTCCATGCTCGCTTTATTTGAAGCGACAAACTAAACGATCTTGGCGAAATGCTTCTCTAGTTCTGCAAAGAGAAGCATTTCGCCAAGATATGTTTTTTGGAAATTTGAGGCCAAAACCTAGGTTGTGGAGATGTTACAGTCTATGCTTCACAACCTAAATTTTACAGTTCTAAATCACTCTCAGTTTTATCCTGCACGCCTTTGACAATCCGAGATAACTCTGTTTTCTCGTCGAAGGCTACGCGAGTAGGCGAACCACTGATAATGCCTTCATAGTTGCGGAAAGAATCTCGAATCTCTGGTCCCTGTTCGCTGATGGTATATTCTCGAATCCCTTTCTCATGCCAGGAGCCACGCATCTTAAAGACGTTAATCGCTCGCGCCATCTCACCCCGAATTTCTACATACTGCAACATCAAGATCGTGTCAGTAATCGTAGAAATGTGAGAATCAGTAATTGAATGCGACCCCATAAAGTGATCAGTGGTGTTTGTAAAAAAGCCAGTAATTTCTTCCTGCTTGGCAAAACCTGTCACCCCAATGACAAACTGACGAAACGCATTATTGCTGACGCCACGGGCTAAAGCTGAGAGAGAATCAATAGCAATCCGCGTGGGTTTAAAGTCAGCAATTTCTGACTTAATAATTTGAAGATGATCTTCTAGCCCGGCTGATTCCGGATAAGCACATCGGATTTTCAATAAGCCTTTTTGCTCTAGATCCTCAAAATCAGTTCCCCAAGAATAAGCATTACGAGAAAGTTGAGCCCGCGACTCCTCGTAAGCAAACAGCATGGCCCGCTCGTTTCGCATGCAACCTTCTTGCAAAAACTTGCTCACTAACAAAGTTTTGCCTGTACCTGTCGCTCCAGTCGCCAAAATAATCGAATCCTTGAAGAAGCCACCTCCACACATTCTGTCTAGTGTCTTGACCCCCGAGGAGACTCGTACGTTAGAAGAGCGTTGGGTAAGCCGCATAGCACCTAGCGGGAAGATATTGATACCCTGATTTGTAATGGTAAATGGGTACTCCCCTTTCATGTGGGTCGTGCCACGCAGTTTCAGAATCTCAATAGTGCGCCGCCGCCGTTCACCTTCTAAAACGTTGCGGACGATCGCGACGTTATCGGACACAAATTCTTCCACCCCAAAGCGTGCGACGGGGCCGTACTCTTCGATTCGCTCAGTTGTCATAATGCTGGTTGCGCCTAACTGTTTTAGGCGGGCCACTAAGCGAAAAATTTCTCGCCGTACCACCGAGGCTGCATCATACTGCTGAAATACAGCGGTAACAGAATCAATCGAAACCCGCCGAGCTTTGTATTTACGAATTGCGTATTGAATACGTTCAATTAAAGCAGAAAGATCAAAATTGCCAACCACATCCTGACCTTCTGGATCAGGTGAGGCATCTAAAATGAAAAGCTTGCCGTCATCAATTAGTTCTTGGAGATCCCACCCAAAACTGAAAGCGTTTTTAATAATATCCGCAGGAGATTCTTCAAAAGTAACGAAGACACCCGGCTCATCAAATAAAGTAATTCCGTTATATAAAAACTGCACTGCCAGCAAGGTTTTACCGGTTCCAGATGTACCACTAACTAATGTAGTCCTGCCTACCGGAAGACCTCCATGACTGATGTCATCGAAGCCTTCTATCATAGTGCGAATTTTTTTGACCCCTACTGATAATAGATCTTCTTTCTTTCGAGTTTGATTATCTGGATTCATAGCCTTTTAAGTTTAGCTTTTGAAGTCTGCTCTAAAAGTTCAGCTTTTCTGGGAGAGAAGATAGATCAGTAAAACTCAATTCTAGGGATTACTCAAAGTTAGAATCATCCTCGTGCAACTCATCGTATAGGAGATCTAGGCCAATCAATACTCTCTCACGATCAGACAAATCCCCCACAATTTTGCGGACAGGCGGTGGCAAAATTTTAGCTAGGGTTGGAGTAGCCAAAATTTTATCTTCTTCGGCTAGTTGGGGATTTTTTAGCACATCAATCACTTTCAGAGCATAGACTCCTTGAAATTCTGTCTCCAGGATATTATTGAGAGTCTTTAAAGCTCGAATCGAATTGGGGGTATTGCCAGCAACATACAATTTGAGAATGTAAGTTTTTTTCAGGGAACTCATGAATTTGGTCTACTCACTTCTAGCAGGCTTAAGCAATGGTTTCTAAAAACAGAGATAGACAAAAAATCATTAGAAATCTCTGGGGATGGAGCGGCGGTACATCTCACATAGGTGAGCAATTGTATCAATTAAGGTGAGACGATAGTCGAGCAAGATGTCATCACTTCGGCCTTCTAGTTTTAACTGCTTCGAGAATTCATCGATTAACTCCATATGAACTTCCACGATTTGCGAGACTGAAACATCTGCAAAGAAAGCCATGTTAACGAAGTCATCAATTTTTTGGTTGAGTTGCTCTTCCCCAGAGAAGTAGATTAAAACAATATTGCTATAGTTTGACTTCAACTTTTTCAAAAATTTTTGTTTTTCGTCGGGGGGCAAGTATCGCAGAAAGTTTTTGGGTTCTCTTTTGTAGTAAACACTTAAATACCCCAACCGCTCTTTCAATTTTTCAGTTAAACGCCGCTGTTGCAGCATTAGAGAGTTTTGGCTAGTTAGCTCAACCACAACGTCGGAAGCAGGTTGGAGGCTGGGAGTGTGGTGCGTCGGCGACAACTTTAAGAACTGAACGATCGCTTGGTGGATCAACTGAACCATGCGATCGAGCTGAGTAATCGATACTTCTACGGTTGCGACGTGATATGTGCAGCTTAAACTGGTTTGATGCGTTTGGGCAGTATTGGGCGCAGGCGGAATTGATTCAGTATGATTTAGAGTTCCCAACTGTTCAGATTCGTGACTTGGTGTCGCTGTCTCAGATTTCAGTACGACAGCAGGCAATAGGATCGCTCGTCTTTGAAGCTGTTCAACGAGAGAATTGAGGTTCGAGCTTGCTTGCAAAATTAAGCAGTCAATCTGTTGTTTTTCTAGCTCAATAAAATCAAACAACTCTTTTTCAGAGCTGAATTGGGTAACTCTGTAGCGATCGCCACTTAAGAGTGCAGTTAGAGATTGAGCGAGGTCACCAGAATTCAGCAGAGTTGAAATTGACAGTTGAGGATACACAACCGCGCCAGCTTGAAAAAACTAAGTGGATACAAATTACTACTAAGTCTTATTAGCAATACCAAAAATAATAATTAACAAAAGCAATGAGTTAAGGAAAGTTAGAGAATTTTTCGTCAAAGCAGGGAGCAATCTTAACCAATCTTAACTCCAAATGCAGCAACAACCGTAATCAATTGTAATTAGTTATTCCGTTGGGCTTTCTTGAGGAGCGCCATAATGAAGCAATACTGTCAGAATTGGAATTTTCGAAGCTCATAGCCTGGTCAGGTCCAAACCAATCACTGATCTCAAATATTTATTAGGTGATAGCTTTGATCTACAGACAGTAGATTACCAATTTTGCATTGTTGTATCCCACCATTGCTCTTTGCTTCCATCAAACAGAACTAGTCATTCAATAGGGACTCATTTATCGCTTCAGCTTACTGCCCTTGCTACCGAGCCAACCCATTGGAGCTAGTCTCCATTAATTAATGCACACGACTCCTCTCAGTTCGTTCATTGAATCAGTTCCAACCTGTTCCCAGTCTGCTACTGTGTCAGCGGTTTTGCGCCTTCTGAATCAAGCGAGCTGCGAGCGATTAGTCGTCGTGGATGAAAGAAAACAACCGATTGGCTTGCTCAATTGGCCTGTTCTAGTTTCCTACTTGGGACGGGAGCAGCCGATGGACGGAGTAGAACCGAGTGCGATCGCAACACTCAATCTGCATCAACCTATATCAGCAGTTGATCTACCGATTATTACGCCATTATCAACCTTACCTGCTGCTTGGAGCTTGAGTCAATTCTGGTCTCATCTAAAGGCAGCAGAGCGACCTGCTGAGGCTTGGGCTCTAGTAGATTTAGCCGGAGAGTTTCTAGGACTACTGAATTATTCACGGCTTTTGCAGTTATTGGCTCCCCTACTTACCCCTGGCGCTGAGGTCATACCCAACAGCCCTACAGCAACCCACGTCACCGCCACAACTGCAAGAGAATTGGCCGAGCCACCTGTAACTCCATCGGCTACCTCGGCACCCATACAGCCTCTGGCTCTCTTAATCCGACTTCTAGAGCAGATCCCTTTGCCTTTGATGGTGCAAACTAGCACAGGGCGAGTTTTACATCACAATCAATGTTGGCAACAGCAGATTGGGGAGCTTTCGGAGCTAACAAGACTTAGACAAGCGGCTGGAACGATTCTTAACACTACAGTAGATTCTCCGCTTTCTGAGTTTGGCGGTTCGCCCAACCAGCACTCTCAACCGAATATTCCAGAAGTTGATCCTGAGGCATGGCCACAGTCCGCTACTGGGACTAACCAACCGAACCATTCTCCCACTTGGCAGCGATCGCCTACGGTTCGGCCCCAAGATGTTGCAGGCATAACCAACAAGGCCAAGGGTTGGAGTGAAGCAGAGCGATCGCTTTCCACACAACTCAACCAACAGATTGGTCGCATGCGCTCGGGCAGTGCCAAGTTCCGCCAAACGCATCCTGGCGTCACTTTGCTCAATCAACAACTGTTGTCTTCTAGAGCCCAACCGGGAACTCCCCTGAAGCTACAGCAAGCATCTTTCGCCAAATGGTCCTCCAAGTCTCCCCTTAGCACTTCCTCATCTGAGCAGCAAGCTGGACTGCTGTCATTCTTTGCCTCTTCAATCGCGCAATATCACTGTCAAGTAGGAGCAGCAGAGGATAGTTGTATTTGCACCTGCCCGACTGACAACGGTCAAGAGCGGATTTGGCAATTTAGTAGAAGTCTGCTTGATTTATCGACTTGGATTGGGGATCAGCCAAACGAGCAGCAATCACAGCCCGTTCCAATAGCCACCACCTCGACTTCACCGTTTCAACTTGCAGACCTAGGCACAAGCCCTGTTGGTACTTTGGGCCAGTCGCCCCCTGCGCTACCAAGCTTCTCACCTCAGGAAGCTTTATGGTTGGTGCTAGCTCAAGACCATACAGACCAACAGGTCAACCGCACTTTAGCCGCGAAGAATGCTGATTTAGTCCAGCTCAACCTCTTAAAAGACGAATTTTTGGCCTGTATTAGCCACGAGCTAAAAACTCCGCTAACTGCGGTTTTAGGTTTATCTAATCTCTTGAAAGATCAGGTGCTAGGCCCTCTAAATGAGCGTCAGGCTCGTTATGCCAGCCTCATCTATCAAAGCGGGCGGCACTTGATGACGGTGGTCAATAACATCTTAGATTTGACTCGGATGGAAACGGGTCAGCTAGAGCTAGCGATCGCTCCTGTCAGCCTTAAGTCAACCTGCGATCGCGCTCTTGAACAAGCGTATCAACTGCAATTTCCTGAAGAAAAAGCCTTAGTTGAGCATATGGTCGAAGCACCTTCAATGGTGCCCTGCACTCTGGAAATTGAGTCTGATCTGGAGAGCATTGTGGCCGATGAAGTGCGTTTGCGACAGATGCTGGTTAATTTGCTATCCAATGCCATCAAGTTCACCGAGGTTAGTGGCAAAATCAGCTTGAAAGTCAGCCGTTGGGAAGGCTGGGTTGTCTTCACCATTTCTGATACAGGCATTGGAATTGCGGCAGACAAGCAGCATCTAATTTTTCAAAAATTCCAGCAGCTGGAAAATCCCTTAACTCGTCGTTTTGAAGGGACAGGATTGGGGTTAGCCATCACCCAGCGATTGGCCCGATTGCATGGAGGGGATGTCACGTTTATTTCCAAAGAGGGGGAAGGGAGCCAGTTTACCTTGCTCCTACCCCCAAGCCCTCCCCAACCAACCCTAGGTGTGCCATCGCGCGATAACTCCAGCCACAATCGCTTGGTGTTGATTGTAGAATCGGTGGCTCAATTCATTGAAGGATTAGCGGATGAGCTTATTAGTCTAGGCTACCGAGTGGCGATCGCCCGCTCTGGAACCGAAGCTCTAGAAAAAGCTAGACGCCTGCAACCCTGTATTGTTTTTCTCAATCCCTTACTGCCCCTTCTTTCGGGTTGGGATGTGCTGACTCTATTGAAGTCGGATGCAGAAACTTACCATATTCCAGTCGTGATCACTGCGACCAAGGCTGAACAAGCTCAAGCAGCCCGTTATCAGGCCGATGGTTTTCTTTGCTTACCCATTCAGAGCCAAGCCCTACAAGATCATCTGGCTCACTTGACTACCTCAGTTGCCAACTTAGACTCAGCCACGCATCCAACTCGTAGATTAACAGTGCTTTATTTGAGTAGTGTTGAAGCTTCTATGCCATCAGACTCAATGCAGCATGGCTTAGGGCAATCAACTTCATCGCCCTCGATCTCAACGCCCGAAGCATCTAACCCTTTAAATCCAGCTTCCAGAGTCATCAGCAGGCTCAGTAGCTTACTCCAGCAACATCATCACCGCATTTTAGAAGCTGATGATCTAGAGCAAGCTGAATTGTTAGCGCGAGTTTGGCGGCCTGACGTGCTCTTAATCGACCAGGCGATCGCTGAGTTGCCTAGCTATTTCCAAACGCTAGCTCAACAGACTGCTTTAGCCTCCCTACCGTTAGTGACACTCACCAAAGCCGCTACCCAAGCCGCAAACCAAGTACCAGGTCTATCCGTTTTTCCTTGTTTAGCCGCTCCCAATTTTGACTTGACCACAAATTCGGACCCAACTAATTCAGAAGCAGCCGCTTTAATGCAGGCAATTCAAGTGGCCGTTGGACTCAACTGGCAACCCAGCGTTTTAGTGGTGGACTTGTTACACTTACCTGATTTAGTCACCGATACTGCCAGCTCAGCCCCTGAACTAGCAGCCAATCTTTCAACCACGCTCAAGGATGCAGATTGGTTACAAGCTTTAGTGCAATATCTGCAAACAGCAGGCTTACGAGGTCTCCATAGTCACTCATGGGCGGAAGCGCTACGACAGTTACAGCATCAAAGCGCTGATTTATTACTGATTTGCCTACGAGGTCATCGCACTTCTCCAGTGGTGCTTCAGGCCCTAGAAACTCTCAACCAACTACAGTTACCAATTCCCATCTTGGTCCTTGATCAACGGCAGCTTGCGAACCAAACACCACCCTGTGCTGAACCCAGTTTGTTAGAAGCCGCAGCAATGACAAACATGGTGGACATGACGGATATGGTGGAGCTGACCACAGTTTTAGGGGCGATCGCAACTCAGATTCTCCCCTCGACCCTACCTGTAGAAGAGCTGTTAGAGCAAATTTATCAAGCCCTGTCCCAAGCTCACCAAGTTGCTGATTAACTGCTATCGAGCAGCGCGAATCAGTAGCCCCCCACCTGCGGTCAGGCCCACGAGGATCGGTAACCAGCCGGCTAAAAAGGGAGAAAATGCTCCTGTTTCACCTAAGGCATTACTCACAAAAGCAATTAAATAGTAGCCAAAGATAATCAAGATGCTAATGCCAAAGCCAGTAGACGTATTAGTACGACGACTGGTAGTGCCTAGAGCCGCCCCGACCAGACCCAACGCTACGCAGATGAAGGGAAGGGCTAGTTTCTCTTGAATTCGTACCCTATACTTACGAATCTCTTTTTTCTCATCCCCTTTCTGCTCTAAAAGCGCCAAGCGTTCTTGCACCTGAGCAATATTCATTTGATCTGACTTGCGCTTTTTATTCGCCAAATCTAGAGGTGCACGGGGTAAGCGGAGTTGGTGGCGCTCAAATTTGAGCAAATTTTGCGACGAACCATCCGGTGCCACAATGTAAATGGTGCCATTGGCAAAATCCCAGGTGCTCTGCTGCGCATTCCACACTGCCGATTCGGCTTCTACAATTTGATTCAACTCTTCTTTTGAGAAGTCAAGAATAGTCAAATTTTGCATGCGCTGACCATCGAAGTCATGGGCATAAAAAATGCGGGCCAGTTTTTTCCCCGAAAACTCTTGATAAAAAATATTCTTCTCTTGAAATGCCAGCTTATCTTGGCTTAAGGCCTTTTCTAATAAAATTTCTCCCTGATAGTTACTGCTGGGAACTACCAACTCGTTGAGGAAAAAAGTCATGCCAGTCGCAATCAAGCTGACCAGCAAAGCAGGCACCATTAGCCGATAAACGCTGACTCCGCAACCCCGCAGCGCCACAATTTCGCTATCCCCCGATAGACGACTGTAAACCATTAAGGTGGCCAGCAAAATTGACATGGGAAACGAGAGGGTGACAAAGTTTGGCACCTGGAGCAAAAAGATCTGTATAGCCGTCGCGAAGGGAATCCCAGCATCTGTAATCTTCTGCACCAAGTCAAAGAAGACCCCTACTGCTAAACCGATCGCCGAGAAAGCGGCTACCCCAAATAAGAAAGGTGGCAGCAATTCTGCAATGAGATAGCGGTCCATGATGGAAGGCTTTAAACCCATCCCAATGACTCCTTGCCCTTAACTTTCAGGTGAGATGTAAGTAAGAATTTTAAGTAATGTGGCAAAACAAATTGAGGGCGATCAATTTCCATAGGGTCGGGGGTAAGGCTGAAGTAGGTTTTTCGCTCGGTAAATGTAAAAGACTTGGACGATCGCACCCCCCCGCCGAATCGGGACATCGGCAATTTTTTCGATGCTGCTGAAGTAGCCTTGGTATTTCGCCAACCCAGTTTTGCCCTGGAACCGCTCAGAGGTAATGTAGAGCGCGTCTCTACCAACCCACTCATTTGGCTTGGACCAAAAAGCAAAGCCGCGCAGATCTTCACATAAACAACCAATGGGTTTAGGTTCCAGAGGCTCTAAAGCCATCGCAATCTGTCCACCTAAGAAATAGCGATTGGTAAAGATAAAATCAGTCTCTTGCAAAGCCGCTCGTAGCGTGGGGTTGTCGGCGAAACCTCGACGTAACTGCTGCACATCTACTAGTTGTGTAGAGGAATCTTCCTTAGGAGACCACATTCCCCCCAAAAAAGCATAATTGCTGGTGGTTTGAGCAATGCCAAACGCCACATGCAGCAGCGCAATCAACATCAAAGTAATGATGGTAGTCCCAGACCCAACTAGCCAACGTTGAACGGCGCGCGGAGCTTGCTTCTGCCATAGAGCCGCTTGATAACCCAACAGTAAAGTGGCACCCCAAAATCCTGGCATCGGCCAAGTTGGCAAAATCTGCTGATAACCGCCAATCAAGGTAAACACCAAGATAACGGGCAAAGACATCCAAAGAATAAACCGCTGTTTGCTATGCAAATTGAGATCAATCCCAGATTTGCGTCGCCAAGGCTGCATAATTTGTTTGCCCGCCTGACGCAGCGTTACCCACCACAGAGGAAAGCCAAAGGTGGGAAATAGGTAAGCAACTCCGAGCAAAAAGGTACCGAGGAGAGCCAGTAGATCGTACTGATCCCTGGGAACTGCTCGCCCAGATTGGAACCGAAATGAAACCCAATCTCGCTGCCAATTCCACACAAGCATGGGGGAGAGAGTGACAGCAAACAACGCTAAACCAAGACCCATCCAAGGGGAAAAGAGGGCTGAGCGATGGCGATCGCTGGTTAAGCAAAACCCAACTAACCCGAACCCCAGTAGAAATCCGTGATACTTGCCTAAGCAGGCCAAACCGACCAAAACACTAATCAACGCCAATCGCCAACTGGGCCGATAGCTTTCCGGAACCCGAAAAAATTCCCCAGCAGCGACATAGAGGGTGGCTGCCCAGAAAAACATCAGCGGCGTGTCGGGCACAGTCAAAGTGCCAAAGCCTACCTGAAAGATCGGAATGGCAGTGGCGATCGCCAGGGTTAGGGTGGCCACTTGTGCAGAGAACAGCGTGGCACTAGTTAAGTACAAAAATATTAAGGCTCCGGTGTAAAGGAGCAACGTCCCAATCCGGATCGTGAACTGGGAAACTATCCCTGTAAGCCAAGGCCCAAACCCAGTGCTAAGAGCCACCAGCAGCGGATGGTCAAAATAGCTCCAGTCTGGGTGGAGCACATAAAGGTAGTAGTAAGCCTCATCAAAACCAGGATAGAGCCAAGCTGCAATCGTGGCTCGTACCAGCAATCCCCCAACTAGCAAAAAAACTACCCACTGATTCAACCGGGAAGTTAGCCACTTTTGTGCTGCCTGCATCATGGCTGACCTGTTTTGGAAACCCGAATCAGTTGATAAATTCCAGATTGAGCGATCGCCTGATATTGCGTAGGCTGCAAACCCGATCTGGTTAAAGCTCTTTGCGAAGTAATCACTAAGGCAGAAGCTGGAACAGTGGGTTGAGCGATCGCTTGCTGAATTTCGGGTGCGGCTGTTTCCGGGTTCATCAAGAAATTGACGGGTCGCTCTGTATAAAACACCAAACTAGGCTTGTGAAACCCGCGCACGATCATTAGTAGCGGTTCCTGGGGCTTTTCCGCCTGGACGGCAGCCGCCGCCATTTCTCTTAGGGGTAACTGCCGTTCCGCGTCCACAAGGAAGGACATAGGAGTCACGAACCAGAGCAGAAATGCCGCAAACCCAATCAAACTAACGCCCCAAAACCATTGTGCTTGCCGTTTTAGTAACAGGATAAGCCCAGCGATCGCGCTAATCCCCCAAATAATTGCGCCCCAACTTGCCAAGCCTGCCTGTTCCATGCGCGCGCCCAAATTAGGCATTGTAGGATCATCGCTCAACCAGTTAGGGCTATAGAAACAAGCGGCTGCTAGCAAAGCAAATAAACCGATCCCCGCGATTGTGCTGAGCTTTAAGCTGCGTGATTGTTGCTGCCCAATTTCCGCTTGGGCAATTTGCTCACTCCACCACAGCGCCACCAAAATCGCAGCAGCAGGCATGGAAGGCAGCACATAGCTGAAGTATTTCGTAGCAGCGATCGTAAAGAACCCTAAGACGACTGCAAACCAAACGCCAGCAAACAATCCTAAATGAGTTGAGCGGGGTTGCTGTTGCCAAGCTCGACGTTGCCAAAATTGCAGACGGGCGATCGCGGCTGGCAGAAACACGGACCAAGGCAAAAAGCCAACCAGCACAATCAAAAAGTGAAAATACCAGGGGCCGCTGTGCTCATTCACCACGCTGGTAAACCGTTCTACGTTGTGGTAGCCAAAAAACGAGTCAATGTAGGCTTGCCCGTTAGCCAAAATCACCAACACAAACCAAGGCACACTTAACCCTAAAACAATCAAAGCCCCCCAACCGAGTTTTACTTCTCGTAAAACTGCTTTGAAGTGACCGACGTAGAGCAGGAAAGCAGTGATGATCATCCCAGGCAATACTGCTCCCACAGGCCCTTTCGTCAGTACCGCCAGCCCAATCAGGACATAGAAAGTCAAATACCAGCGAGTTTGAATGTTGCGGTCCTCGGTATGGGCATATCCGAGAAAAAAAGCTAACAATGAGCCACTCATACAGAGGCTGAGCAACATATCCGAGTAGCCCGTCCGTCCAAAAAAGAACGTGTAGGGATGCAGCGCCACCATTGTGCCCCCTAGCCCAGCCGTCAGCCACAGTTGCCAATCTCGTCCAACGTCACTAGTCTGCTTCGGTGCTGTTGAAAACTCTAATGAGTGATCTGGTAGCTCTTGAGCCCTAGCTTTTGAGCATCTGTGAGGCCAGCCAAACTGACGCAGCGTATAAAAGCAAAAACAGCTCAAGGCAAATCCTGCCAAGGCTGAGGGAAGCCGAGCCGCCCATTCATTCACCCCGAAGGCTTTAAAGGCGATCGCCATCAGCCAATAAATCAGAGGCGGCTTATCAAAGCGAGGCACCTCATTAAAAAAGGGCGTAATCCAATCACCTGTCACCGTCATCTGGCGTGCAGCTTCCACAAACAGCGGCTCAGTTTCATCAATTAAGCCAATGCTGCCCAAGTGCCCAAAAAACGCAATCCAGCCAATCAACAGTAACCAAGCGATCGCTAAAGCACAAATGAGCGCTGAACGCTGCTTCTCGTCACGCTTCAACAAATCTGCAATACGGCGGCCCACACTCAATTTCATCCAAAATGTCAACAAGGCAATACTAGGGACGATAGAACTGGTTTTTAAGTTCTCCAGTATTATCATCCCATCCGTCAACCTAAGACTTCAGCTTCTCAAGCGATCGCAGACCGTAGCTGCCTGAGATTCACTCAAGATTGGCTCAACGTTGCAAGCTTAATTGCCACTCGGAGTTTTGGTCATTCCATAGGGGTTGGTCAGTTTCGCCGATGACATAAGGTCCCCAGTAACGGCGCGATCCATCTTGGGCGAACGCCACCAAAACATCTCCCTTTTTCAGTTGTAAACTTCCTTCTGGCAGGGACAAAGCTAAACCCTGAGCGCTGCCCTCGCCGGGAGCAAAATCCCAATGAGCCGGTTGGCCGTAGACGGGTGCCTTACCAGTAGGCGCTAAAGAAGCTTGAGCAGAGTTGGTTAGAGGTTGTTGCGCTAGCAGAGCGACCCGAACTGGATGATCGGTGGTGTTACTCACTCGCAAGCCGCCAGGATTAGGAGTCGCATTCAAGCGAGCCGGGCTACTGTTAGCAGCAACTTGGGTTGGAGCTGTACCCTGCTGAACGCGGGGATCAGCCTCCGGAGAGGACACAATAGGATTACCTGTAGTCGATCGCATGGCGACTTCAGTAGCTGACTTCTGAGTGAGTGGAACGGCTCCTAAGATCACAGAGGCATCTGGTCCTACAGGACTAATCGAAATCCCTACTTCCAGCCAACCCAAAGCTAAAGCCGCTGCGCCCAAAACTAACCCTGTCCCCGCGATCGCAGCTATCGGATAGGCGATCGATTTCATCTGCTTGTTCACTTGCCCCCGCTCCATGGTGTGCCCCCTACCCCAGTCATCGAAAACTCTTACGTTGGAATTTATTACGCCACTAAACGCTGCAACACGCATGCCGCAAATTCATACCATCCACCTCACTCCCCTGTTTCAGGCAATCTGCACCTGCACAGGAGTTATATACTTTGTCACTAAGATATTTTTTTGAGATTCTGCCGCATCACCCTTTTGGAGCCTGCGTCATTTATGCAAAACACCCGCCTAAACAACCTCGTAGATGGAGTGCTAGGTCAGTTGGGACGGTGGTTGCGTAACCCTTGGCGACGGCTATCGCTGCTGGTAATCAGCGTTCTCTTCGGTATCTTCCTCGGCACCGCCATTCCAACTACAACTGGACAAGCAGCCACATGGGACATTGTCGCAGCCGCAATCTTGATGGCGTTGACAGAAGCAATTAGCCGAATTGTTTACAGCAATCGTCGGGGGGCAACGCAATCACTGCTGCTAGAAGCCTTGAACGCCACTAAGCTTGGCTTAATTTATGGCATGTTCATTGAGGCTTTCAAGATTGGCAGTTAAATCGAATTAGTCATGCTTAAAGGTATGCAGCCATCAGATTCATCCTTGAACCTCATTCTGCAAAACTGGGCGATGGGACAAGCACCAACCCCGGTCCTTCAGCAGCAACTAGAGACTTGGCTTTTAGCAGACTCATTGAGAGCGAAAGCCTTTGGCATCAACTCTACCAATGTCAGCCAGACTGTCAAGGTGCGATCGCACCTGTTTCAAGGTGTTTATCCAGCGATCCAACAGTTTTGTCAGCACACCTTTTGCCTGGAATCTGAGTTTCTAGTTCCTTTATGGAATTTATGGCTGCCCTTAGCTTTAGAGTTGGCAGTAAGCCATCAAGCGTTAGGCCGCCCCTTCATCCAGGGAATTTTGGGTGGACAGGGAACAGGCAAGACTACTCTAGCTACGATCTTGACCTTGCTACTTAGCCACTTAGGGTATCGCACCCTTAGTTTTTCGCTCGACGATCTGTACAAAACTTATCCAGATCGGCTACGCCTAAGAGCTGAAGACCCTCGCCTCACTTGGCGTGGCCCACCGGGAACTCACGATGTGGATTTAGGTTGCATGGTTTTAGACCAGCTATGCCATACTGACCCGTCCGCTTCGATTCAAGTTCCTCGGTTTGATAAATCTGCGTTTAATGGAGCAGGGGACAGAACCGTACCAGAGGTAGTCAAGGATGTGGCAATTGTGCTGTTTGAAGGTTGGTTTGTCGGGGTTCGCCCGATTGACCCAGCAGCATTTGCTACCGCACCATCTCCGATTGTAACCGAAGCAGATCGTGAGTTTGCGCGAGATATGAACGCAAAACTGCAAAATTATTTACCGCTCTGGTCAAGACTCGATCGCTTGATGGTGCTGCATCCTACTGATTACCACTTAAGTCAACAATGGCGACGGCAAGCCGAACACCAAATGATTACGGCTGGCAAAAGCGGCATGAGCGATCGCGAAATTGATCAGTTTGTCGAATATTTCTGGAAGGCGCTGCATCCTGAGCTATTTATCCAACCCCTAACGCGCGATCGCCGTTACGTTGATTTAGTAGTTGAAGTTAACCCCGATCATTCACCTGGAACTATTTATCGACCTCAAGACCTCGCTCCTGAAAGTCAAAGTGTTACTGAGGCTTAACCCCGTTCACACCTACCTCGGCAAGTAACAATCTGTGAAGCGATCGCCAAAATGATCTTCAGGGAAGATTGCTTTCTTTTCCCTGGCTTCTAAGCTGCCACTCAAACCGAGCCATTAGACAGCAGCAGTCACAGAGCTTAATTTGAGCCTTGATCCCCGCCATCGCAAAAGGTCTCAAGTTTCGGGTGGAGAGCGCGATCTCTGGAGGTAAAATCTGAAAGAGCGATCGCCTTTGCTGACAAATCTAAAAAGCTGCTTTAACTCACTATCATTTTGAGATTAGGAGAAGAGAAGTGACGTCTGAATCTATAAACTGTGCCGAAGCTTGTAAGAACGGTTGTGTCCTTGGGGATCGATGCCCAAACTTGGAGTACAAGGAGGCAGCAACAAAGTTTATAGCCAATAACTCACTCGATAAAATGCTAGAAATTGCCGAGGAACGTGCCCGCAGGAGAGTGAGTGAGCCACCTCAATGGGTTTTCCCAGATTTCCCAACAGAATAATTTCTGATTTTGAGAGTTCAAAAAGGCGATCGCTTTGAGTGTAGAGGAGCGATCGCCTTTCTTACTTAATCGCTTTTTAAGGAGTTGGCTCTACTGCCTGGTAAACCGTTTTCCAGGATTGAACAGTGCCCTTACCAATTTTATTTTTGACCGTCGAGCCGTTACCCGCCAAAGTAACTCTGATTACAACTTCCTCGTCAGGGGCGCTTCGTAAGGCTTTTGCCAACTCAGGGGTCACTGTAAATGTACTATCTTCGCCCTCTAGCTTGAAGACCTGACTCCCTAACTTAATTTCTAGCGCTTTGCCAACTAGAGACGAGTCCATCACATTGTTACAAGTTAAAAACCCACAAGAGCTAGTCTTCTTGTAAGGGAATACAGCAATTTTTGTTGGGGTCCATTGGGTGACGACACCCGACTCTCGCCCAGTCCAAAAAGCGCTGCCAGAGTGGCTCTTGTCAAATACAGCTAAATACTCACCATCAAACTGATCGCGTACTATCACAGGTTCTGACCAAGGAATTTCTGCTTTCGGCGATCGCCAGTCTTGATCAACGTTGACCACTTGCAGATTTGCCTTATTAGTCGCTGCATAACTGTTAGTGCTTTGTGAAGGCGTTCCTTGACCTACGCACTGAGAATTTTGTGGAGATTTGCGGCACAAGACATCTGTTGCGGTCCCAGCCATCGCTCCTTGTGGCCCTGTAGTGAGTAATAAAGCACCCACACTAGCACCCAACAAAATCAAGCTTGATGCCTTTAAAACATCCATGTTGCTCACTGTAGTTTCCCTGATTGCAAATTTGTGAATTCGTGATCAGTACCTACTAGCTCTGCTAAGAGAATTACGCAAATTTCAATTCCCTCGGCTAAAAGGAGCCTAACTGTGGCAATCTGAGAGGTAGAGAGAAACACTTATTTGTCTTGGTCTAGAAGCCAGCCATCAGCGTATGCAAACCCTGCCCACGCCACCTACCACCTCCGATCCCTCCAGCCAAACCTTTGTTGACACCACCATCCAGCGGCGCAAAACTCGCCCTGTCCAGGTTGGGAATGTCACGATCGGTGGAGGTGCCCCAGTCGTCGTGCAATCGATGATTAACGAGGACACCCTGGATATTGAGGGTTCAGTTGCCGCGATTCGCCGCCTCCACGAAATCGGCTGCGAAATTGTGCGGGTAACGGTGCCTAGTTTGGCCCATGCTTACGCGCTCAAAGACATTAAACAGAAATTAGCAGAAACTTATCAAGCTGTGCCTCTGGTGGCTGATGTGCACCACAACGGCATGAAGATTGCCCTGGAAGTGGCCAAGCACGTCGATAAAGTCCGAATTAACCCAGGGCTGTACGTGTTTGAGAAGCCGAAGAGCGATCGCACCGAATACTCCCAAGCAGAATTTGATGAAATCGGAGCCAAAATTCGCGAAACCCTAGAGCCGCTCGTAATTTCTTTACGAGATCAAGGCAAAGCCATGCGGATTGGAGTCAATCATGGCTCTTTGGCTGAGCGTATGCTATTTACCTATGGCGATACCCCCGAAGGCATGGTGGAATCCGCGATCGAGTTTCTTCAGATCTGTGAGTCGCTAAACTTCCATAACCTGGTCATTTCTCTCAAGGCTTCACGGGTTCCGGTCATGGTGGCCGCCTACCGCCTCATGGTGAAGCGGATGGATGAGTTGGGCATGAACTATCCCCTTCACCTGGGAGTGACTGAAGCGGGGGATGGCGAATATGGTCGGATCAAGTCCACCGCTGGCTTAGCGCCACTTCTGGCAGACGGCATCGGCGATACCATTCGCGTCTCGATCACAGAAGCCCCCGAAAAAGAGATTCCAGTTTGTTACAGCATTCTGCAAGCTTTGGGTTTGCGGAAGACGATGGTGGAGTATGTCGCCTGTCCTTCCTGCGGTCGTACCCTGTTTAATCTTGAAGAAGTTCTCCACAAAGTTCGCGAAGCAACCAAGCACCTCACAGGACTAGATATTGCCGTGATGGGCTGCATTGTCAACGGGCCTGGCGAAATGGCAGACGCTGACTATGGCTATGTCGGCAAGCAACCTGGCTATATTTCTCTGTACCGAGGTCGGGAAGAAATCAAGAAAGTTCCGGAAGATCAAGGGGTGACAGAGTTAATTAATTTGATCAAAGCGGATGGTCGGTGGGTTGATCCTTAAATCAGGCATGGATTTTCTTCTTGGGTTGAGGCTTGCGAAATAAAGTTGTTATAGTCTTTCTATTGGCAAGGCTTTAGATTGAAAACCAATGAGATTCAGTCTGAGTCCTGAGGGTGTGAGGTTCTAACCAAAGCTGCTCGGTTAGACAGATTTCTTCAGCACAAATGCACGCTGTACCTTTTCCAGACCAATCCCTTCCAGCTCAGTAGGCGTATGGACATGACAAAACGCGGGCTTGTTTTAGGTGCAACAGCAGTTGCACTCACTGCTGTCAGCATCACTGGAGCTGGCATTCATCTATCTAAAAGTCAAGCCTTTTTTCGCGAAAGTCCTAAAGAAATAGTTGACGAAGTCTGGCAGATCATCGATCGCACCTATGTAGACGGTACGTTCAATCGGGTTGACTGGAAGGCAGTTCGCAGCCAGTACCTAAACCGCTCCTACAGCAATAAAGAGGAAGCCTACAAGTCCATCCGGGAAATGCTCAAGCAGCTGAACGATCCCTACACCCGGTTCATGGACCCGACTGAGTTCCGGAACATGCAGATTGATACGTCTGGTGAACTGACTGGCGTGGGTATTCAGTTGTCTCAGGATGAGAAAACCAAGAAGCTGGTGGTTGTGGCTCCGATTGAAGATACACCTGCGGCTAAAGCTGGAGTGCTTGCCAAGGACACAATTCTCAGAATTGATGGAAAGAGCACCGAAGGGATGGATGTTGATAAGGCTGTGACCTTGATTCGCGGTCCTGTTGGTTCTCAAGTCACCCTGACCGTTTTGAGGGGAAAAGAGGAATTAGAGTTTCGGCTGAAGCGCGATCGCATTGAAATCCACCCAGTCAAATACACCACTCAACAAGCGCCCAATGCCAATGTTGGCTATATTCGTTTGTCCCAATTTAGCCAAAATGCTTCCTTGGAGATGCGAAAAGCCATTCAAGATCTAGAGCAAAAGCAGGTGGATGGCTACATTCTGGATCTGCGCTCTAATCCCGGTGGTCTGCTCTACTCCAGTATTGAAATTGCCCGCATGTGGTTAGACGACGGCGCGATCGTCTCTACGGTCAATCGACAAGGCGAAACAGACCGGGAAAAAGCCAATCGTCGCGCTCTGACAGATAAACCCCTAGTTGTTTTGGTAGATGGGGGTTCCGCTAGCGCTAGCGAAATCCTGTCCGGCGCTTTGCAAGACAATGACCGAGCCGTTTTGGTGGGGACGCAAACCTTTGGTAAGGGCTTAGTTCAGTCAGTGCGAGGTCTGGGCGATGGTTCGGGTTTAGCGGTGACAATTGCCAAATACCTCACGCCTGACGGTGTTGATATTAACAAGCATGGTATTGCTCCTGATGTGGTCATCGAACTCAGCGATACTCAGCGAGAAGAACTGAGTCGCGATCGCGATAAGGTAGGCACTGAAGCCGATCCGCAATACGCCAAAGCCTTAACAGTTCTGACCCAAAAAGTTGCAGCTCAAAAAGGTACCCGTGCAGAATCTAGCACGCGGTAAGCAATAGGGTGAGTCACGGCTCACCCTAAATCAGCTTCTAGTTCTTGGCTTTAGACGGGTTGACACTTGCCCGCACGAATTAGACCCACTCGGCGGGCGATCGCTTCAGTCTGCGATTTGAATGGTCCCCATTGTGGCGCTAAATCTGTAGACTGTGCTTGAGATTGCTTGGCTTCAATCTGAGCCGCAGACCAAACCTCACAAGACCCATTAGATTGCTTGACGACAAACCAAGCTTCTTCGTCACTCATCCAGACCCTCCCAGTTAGCTCCAGTGGACCGTCATCAAAACATGCATGCCATCCACTATAGGCTAGGCTGTTTGACATGCGTGAAGTCCCGTACACGCTGTAGATAAGTTTCTGGGTCTTCCATCATCGGAAAATGAGCAGTGCTAGGAATGAGCGAATATTCTACTTTCTCATTCAAGTCGGCTGCCTGCTGCCCCATTGACGCCGGAATGATGATGTCATGCTCCCCTGCAATCAATAAAGTAGGGACCGTTAACTTAGTAAACTCCCGCGGCATCACTTCTGTTGCTTTTTTGCTCACTGAAGTAAAAATGGTTCCAAGCGCAGCTTTGTAGTCAGCTAAGAGAAAATCCTCTAAAAAAGCTTGGCTAATGGCATCTGGTAAAGGTTTGTGTAAGAACCGCGCCATAAACATGCGGTTGGCAAAAGGAATTTTAGCCAACCAACGGGGGCGGAACTTAACGACATAGCCGCCGAAGCGATAAAAAGCACTAAACGCTTTTTCATCGTATTCAAAGATGCCACTACAGGTCAGAATTGCCCGCTCTACAAACTGTGGGTAAAGATTCAAGAAAAAGACCGCGATCGAAGCTCCCATCGAGTGAGCATTCAGATAAACTCGCTCTAATCCCAGCGCTCGCAGTAAAGCAGCTAGGTCATCCGCATAGCTTTCCAGTTCATAGATTAAGTCTTCAGTGCTCTCAGCTGCTTGCAGCAGTTCTGTTTCAGCTGTCACTGTCTTGTCTACACTTTGCTGTAAAGTTGCTTGTTGATTTTCTGCGCCTGGTTGCTGATCAGCAGGTAAACAGGAACGACCAAACCCTCGGAGATCGTAGAGGAGACAATCGAACGTATCTGAGAGCGCTTGAGCTGTACTTTCCCAATACCGCGCCGAACCACCCCAACCATGCACAAAAACCATAATTGGCTTTCCAGAGGTCTTAGAGTGGTCCGACGTACCAATCCACTCATAGTAGTGATTAACACCACGAATTGGAATATAAGGCATTGCTAAGCAGGTTTTAAACTCCAGATTGAGATTACAGGTTTTTGGCTAAAAAACCTACTACTCAAGCTGCCACATCGCTTGGCTGCACTAACTACGCAGATTCAGGCTTAGGCAAGGACGAGGGATGTAGCAATAGCTCGGCGGTTGAGCGCTTCTCCACCATCTCTTTGGTAATCGTGCAGCGTGTCACATCCTTGCGGGAGGGTAGCTCGTACATCACATCTAGCATCAGTTCTTCCACAATACCCCGCAGCGCCCGTGCCCCAGTCTTGCGACGATAGGCTTCTTGAGCGATCGCCCGCACAGCTTCTTGCTTAAACTCCAACTGGACATTGTCCATCTTCAGCAACTTCTGGTACTGCTTCACCAGAGCATTGCGAGGCTCAGTCAGAATCTCAGATAGGGCATCTTCATCCAGCGGATCGACCACTGCCACCATGGGTAAGCGGCCAATAAATTCTGGAATCATGCCGAACTTGACTAAGTCATCTGGCTCCAAGTGGCGCAGGATATCTGCGGTTCGCTTATCTTTCGATTGACCGTCGCCTGCTTGAATAAAGCCAATCGATTTCTTGCCAATCCGCTGCTCCACGGTTTTGTCAAGACCAACGAAAGCTCCACCACAAATAAACAGGATGTTGCTAGTGTCAATCTGGATGCAATCTTGATAGGGATGCTTACGGCCTCCTTGAGGAGGTACATTCGCAACTGTTCCCTCTAGCATCTTCAGCAACGCCTGTTGCACCCCTTCACCGGAAACATCACGGGTGATCGAGGGGTTCTCGCTTTTACGGGCGATTTTATCAATTTCATCAATGTAGATAATGCCTCGCTGGGCTTCTTCTACATCCAGATCTGCCACTTGTAGCAAGCGCAGTAGAATATTTTCGACATCCTCACCGACGTACCCTGCTTCGGTTAGCGTTGTGGCATCAGCGACCGCAAAAGGCACATCCAGAATCTCTGCCAACGTTTGAGCCAGCAGAGTCTTGCCACACCCAGTAGGACCAATCAGCAGAATGTTAGATTTTTGCAATTCTACAGGGTCGTCAGTCGGCTTAGCACTTCCCTTAGCTTGAATGAAGCTGAGGCGTTTGTAGTGGTTATACACTGCGACAGATAGCACTTTCTTGGCTTCATCTTGACCGATGACGTGCTCATCTAGGTGTTTTTTAATTTCCCGAGGCTTAGGAATCTGAGTCAGCGAGAGACTAGAAGCACGAGTGCGTCGCTTCTCTGCCGGTTGCTCACGCCGAGGAGTTGGCTGAGGAGCTGCTGCACTAGAGTCAAACAGTTCCTCATCCAGAATTTCGTTACACAAGTCGACACACTCATCGCAAATGTAGACTCCTGGTCCGGCAATCAATTTGCGAACCTGCTCTTGAGACTTGCCACAGAAGGAACATTTCAGATGGGAGTCGTACTTAGACATAACTGCCTCATGATTTCAGTGCGGTGACAGCCTCTCCCGGAAGGGGAATGTTCTGCCTAGAAATAACTTGATCAATTAAACCGTAGTCTTTTGCTTCAACTGCCGACATAAAGAAGTCGCGCTCAGTATCCGCTTCAATCCTCTCTAAAGGCTGATTTGTATGACCAGCCAATAGCTCATTCAGCTTGCGCTTGTGATACAGAATTTCTTTGGCTTGAATTTCAATGTCAACAGCTTGACCTTGCGCTCCACCTAGCGGTTGGTGGATCATAATCCGGGAACTAGGCAGTGACATGCGCTTGCCTGGGGCTCCGCCTGAGAGTAAAAAGGCTCCCATGCTAGCAGCCAATCCAAAACACATAGTCACAACATCTGGGCCAATATGCTGCATGGTGTCATAGATTGCCATACCAGCCGTGACGGAACCACCTGGCGAGTTGATGTAAAGCTGAATATCTTTCTCTGGATCTTCTGCTTCTAGAAACAGGAGTTGAGCCACGATGGAATCAGCGACCGCGTCATCAACTGGCGTTCCTAGGAATACAATGCGCTCCCGCAAGAGCCGTGAGTAGATGTCAAACGCCCGCTCACCCCGACCAGATTGTTCCACTACCATCGGGATGACGTTGCTGGGGCCAGTAGAAGCAACGTCTAGCAAGTTCAGGCTGCTGATAGGGGAGTAAAGGGACTGAGATACCAACATAGGGGCTAAGAACTGAAGTTCAGGACTGTGACATCAACCAAACAGTTCGAGCGTTTATTTACGGACCTTTAGGAGCACACACTCTTGAGGAAAGTCGTAACGCTTGTATCTGTTATATGCGATCATTATGCCTCAACTCATCTAAGACTGGCTGTAGGTGAGGGAGAAATGCACGAGAAACCCGCTTAATTACGGCTAGGTAGCTAACCAGTCATTCTATCGGCTAGAGCCGTAGAGTGAGTTTAAAGTGATCGCTCCCTCAAGAAAATTTACGTAAGACTACTCACTAGCCTCTGTTTCTGCTGGAGCAGCAGTTTCCGGTTCATCTGTAACCTCTGCTGAAGCTAGCTCCTCGCTTTCTTCACTCTGAGTGAGAGAACCTTCGGGTACAAGTTCAATCGTGGAGCGCTCTTCTAGCCACTTGAGGATTTTTTCTTTCAACAAATCTTCTTCAACCACGGTTCGCAAACGATCGTGGTCGATGTCTCGATCGCTATACTGCTCCATGACTTCTTTGATACGAGTCTCGATCGCCTCAGGTTCGACCTGAATGGACTCCCGCTTCGCTACTTCGCCTAGAGCCAGTGTGCGCTTGATCCGAGTAACGGCTTCGGGCTGCGATCGCTCTCGCAATTGAGGAATCATGTCTTGGGTGAACAGCCGCTTGATATCCAGCCCTTGGTTTTGTAACTCGATCGCGGTTTGGGTCAACATGTAGTCAACTTCGCGATCGATCAAGGTCATGGGCAAATCAACCTCAATTTGCTTCAGCAACTCACTGATGATCGCTTGTTCCTTATTCGCGTCGGTTTTGCTGTCAGCCTTCTTTTGGAAATTGGATTCGATCGAAGCACGTAACTCTGCCAAAGTTTGGAACTCACTCACTTCTTGAGCAAAGTCATCATCCAAGGCTGGCAGTTCCTTTTCCTTCAGCTCTTTTACTGTGATGGTAAAGACAGCTGGTTTATCCGCCAAATCAGCTTGCGGATAATCCTCTGGGAACTTGACTGAGACTTCTCTGGTTTCCCCTGGATTCATGCCGACCATGCCGTCGATAAAACCAGGAATGAATCGGCCTTCCGACAACTCGACCTGGAAGTCTTCAGCTTGTCCGCCAGGGATTTCAGCGGCTTCTTCTTCAGCGCCTTCTTCAGCTACTATGCGACCAGAAAAGTCTACTACAGCTGTATCACCCAGCTGGGCAGCGCGGCCTTCAACTGGAATCAGAGTTGCTAATTCAGCCCGACGCTCTTCTAAAACTTTATCGACTTGCTGAGGGTCGTACTCTGCTTTTTCTGCCTGAACGTTAAAGCCAGTGTATTGGTCTAGCTTCACTTCTGGTTGAACATCTACAGCAGCAGAGAAAGTGAGGACAGAACCAGGTTCATACTGTTGCACCAAGTCTTCAAATGAAGAGCGCAACTGGAAGTTACCGATCGCATCGATTTTTTCTTGTTCAACGGCTTGACGGACACCGTTTTGAACCAACTCTTCTAGTGCCGCAGCCTTCATGCGACTAGAACCAAAGCGCTGAATCAATACTTGACGAGGAACTTTGCCTTTCCGAAACCCAGGGATATTAGCCGAGCGAGTAAACTCTTGCAGGACCTGCTCGTAGGCTTTCTTGGACATGTCTGGTGGAATTTCGATTTCCAAACCAATCTGACTGGCGGGAAGTTTTTCCTGGGTAACTTTCATTGGCTCTGCAGTTTTTAGACAACTAAACTTTCTGGTTCAACAGGGATTGAGGTTTGTGATACAGTGCCCTAAAGCACAGGTCTCCTTGAGCAATCCCTGACATTAAAGGTCAGCCCCTGGCCCAGCAACAACTTGATTACTGTAGGCATTAAGTACTCCGGGCATACTCAGGGCGATCGGTATGACTTAGCTTTCACAGGACTAATCACCTGCTCTGTCACTTAACCAAAGGTCAGAGCGAAAGAGCTCAGTTCAGCAATTCGGGGAAATTTCGCTTAACTGCAATTAGCTATCCTAACCGATCCTAACCAGCCATGAACGAGATGAATTAAATTTGATCTAAAGTTCATCTGGGCTGTTCTTTGGCAGAGTAGCACTCAAAGGCACCCAATGACTTTAGTGCTCTTGCCCCTCAATCTAGTGCCCGTATTGTTACAGCTAGCTTTGCTCAGCAGCGATCGCCCCCCAGAGCACAAAGTTAAGCGGATAAAACCCAGTCTTATGCGAAGATCTTAGTTGAGGAGTGCTGAAACTCCTGCTTAGACAAGGTGAGCTATTTTTCAGTACGAACAAAATCCGTTAAGATGTTGAAACCTCAATTTTTGAGGCTTATCACTAAGAAAACCTCTAAATTCATGATTTAACCTCATCTGATAAATCTTAAACAAAAGAAAATCTTATAAAAAGCCTTGTGAACTAGCAGATCCAATAGCTAAAAATCCAGCAAAGTTAGCCAACCGACTCTTAGATTTACCTGTAAAGACTTAGCTCTAACCTTATATTTCTTCAAATATTTTTTATTCAATCGCAAAAATTATCGGTATCACAGGAGGCAATTAATTTGGGTCAGTCTTATAAAGTCGCTATTTTGGGAGCAACGGGTGCAGTTGGGACAGAACTCATTGAGTTGTTGCAAAGTCGCCAATTTCCAGTTTCCGAGCTGAAGCTACTGGCTTCTCCCCGGTCGGCTGGGCGCACCCTTACCTTTCAAGGCGAAGAATTACCCATCGAAGCCGTCGGCGAAAATTCGTTTGCCAATGTAGATTTAGTTCTGGCTTCCGCTGGAGGTTCGATCTCTAAAGCTTGGGCACCCAAGGCAGTGGCAGCAGGAGCAGTCGTGATTGACAACTCCAGTGCTTTTCGTATGGACCCCCAAGTGCCATTGGTCGTTCCAGAGGTTAATCCGGACGCTGCTGCTAGGCACCAAGGCATCATTGCCAATCCCAACTGCACTACTATCTTGATGTCAGTTGCCATTTGGCCATTGCACCAAATTCAACCCATTAGACGGGTTGTGGCAGCTACTTACCAATCTGCCAGTGGCGCGGGTGCCCGGGCAATGGAAGAAGTTAAAGCTCAAGCCCAAGCAATCTTGCAAGGTGAAACTCCTACTAGTGACGTTTTTCCTTACCCGCTAGCTTTTAACTTATTCCCGCACAACTCTAAGCTGACTGATCAGGGTTACTGCGAAGAAGAGTTAAAGATGGTGCATGAAACTCGCAAAATCTTTGGTGCTCCTGAGCTAAGAATCACGGCAACTTGCATACGGGTTCCCGTACTCCGGGCTCACTCAGAAGCGATTAACCTAGAGTTTGACGCACCTTTTGATGTGGCTCAGGCTAGAGAATTGTTGAGTCAAGCGCCTGGGGTCAAATTAGTTGAAGATTGGCAAGCTAATTATTTCCCGATGCCTATTGAAGCGAGTGGCCGTGACGAAGTTTTGGTGGGTCGAATTCGTCAAGACTTGTCTCATCCCTGTGGGTTAGAACTTTGGTTGAGCGGAGACCAGATTCGCAAAGGAGCGGCTCTCAATGCAGTGCAAATTGCTGAATTACTGGTTGCAAGAAATCTGCTTCAGCCTGCGGCTCCTGTCTTAGCGACTTGATGAGGACAACTGCTGACTCACAGCTAAAAATTCCTGACCTATTCATCATGAGGAGAAGTTGAAAGAGCGTGGTAGATTTTGGACGCGTTCTCACTGCGATGCTCACGCCATTTAAAGCAGATGGCACTGTTAATTATTCTGTTGCAGAGCAACTAGCAGCTTATCTAGCCGATAATGGAACAGATACGCTGGTTGTGTGTGGCACTACAGGCGAATCTCCGACTCTCAGTTGGGATGAGGAGTACGAGCTGTTTCAGGTAGTGCAAAAAGCTGTTTCAGGCAAAGCTAAGGTAATGGCAGGCACTGGCTCGAATTCTTCCCAGGAAGCGATCGCTGCCACCCAAAAAGCCGAGAAGCTAGGCTTAGACGGGTCTTTACAGGTTGTGCCTTACTACAATAAGCCACCCCAGGAAGGGCTCTACCAACACTTTAAGGCGATCGCACAAGCAAGTCCTGATCTACCTTTAATGCTCTATAACGTGCCAGGTCGGACGGGCCAGAACCTACAACCCGAAACCGTGGCCCGCTTAGCTGACATTCCTAATATTGTGGCAATCAAGGAAGCCAGTGGTAACGTAGATCAAGCCAGTCAAATTCGACGATTGACCCCTCCAGAATTTACAATGTATGCAGGGGATGACTCCTTGACCTTACCTTTGCTCGCTGTAGGAGCTAAAGGTGTTGTTAGTGTGGCCAGCCACATCGTTGGCCCAGAACTGCAACAAATGATCCAAGCGTTTGAACAAGGACAAGTTCAGGCAGCCACACAAATTCACCTGCGCCTCATTCCTTTATTTAAGGCTTTGTTTTTGACGACAAATCCAATTCCTGTCAAGGCAGCTATGAAACTTCGAGGTTGGGAGGTAGGCCCTTCCCGGCTACCGCTCTGTGATCCACCCACCGATGTTGTCGCAGCCTTGAAGACTGTTCTCGCTGAGTTGGCTCTGCTCTAGCATCCTGGCTGAGTTGAGTAGGGCAATCGCCCTGAAGTTTCTAGACAACTAAATATTCTAACCACACCCTCTCTGAATCACTGTAGTTCTAGCAAATGTCTTGATATTCCATTACTCCCTTTGAGCAAGGCTATTTCTTGACAAACATTTGATTCTAGAAAAGTTTTTGACCCGCCATGAGCCTCCAGTGCAGTTAGCCATTTTTTCGACTTTGCACCGCTTTACTGGCCTATTCATCAACTCTTTTGCCTTAACTACACATTCGTAAAAAACTCGTACTAAGGATACACATGACTCAAACTCAATCAGCTCCTGCTCTCAAAGTTATTCCTTTAGGTGGCCTCCATGAAATTGGCAAAAACACCTGCGTTTTTGAAATCAATGATGAGATTCTGCTGCTAGACGCTGGATTGGCTTTCCCGACCGATGGCATGCATGGTGTCAATATCGTCTTGCCCGACACCACTTACCTGCGGGAAAATCGCCACAAAATTAAAGGCATGATCGTGACTCACGGTCACGAAGACCACATTGGCGGTATTGCTTTTCACCTCAAGCAGTTTGACATCCCTGTCATTTATGGCCCTCGCCTAGCCATGGCTTTGCTAGAAGGCAAGTTAGAAGAAGCAGGTGTTGCCGACAGAACTGAATTGCGTACCGTTCGTCCTAGAGATATGGTGCGGATCGGTTCGTCCTTCTTTGTAGAATTTATTCGCAACACCCACTCGATCGCCGACAGCTATACCGTAGCCCTACACACCCCTGTAGGTGTAGTGATACACACAGGTGACTTCAAATTTGACCACACACCCGTAGACGGCGAGCATTTTGATATCCAAAAGCTAGCTGAGCATGGTGAGAAAGGCGTTCTTTGTCTGATCAGCGACTCTACCAACTCTGAGGTGCCTGGATTCACCGCTTCTGAGCGCTCTGTCTTCCCGAACTTAGATCGCGTTTTCAGCCAAGCAGAAGGTCGGTTACTCGTTACTACCTTTGCTTCATCTGTGCATCGCATCAACATGATTTTGGAGTTGGCCAAGAAACGTAACCGCTTTGTTTCGGTGATTGGCCGTTCCATGCTGAACGTGATTGCTCATGCGCGAAATTTGGGTTACATCAAGTGTGAAGATAGTTTATTCAAGCCGCTTCAAGAAATCCGACATTTACCTCCCGAGCAGGTACTGATCTTGACAACCGGGTCTCAAGGCGAACCTATGTCTGCCATGACTCGAATTGCTAACGGCGAACATAACCAAATCAAGGTGCGCCCCGGCGATACGATTGTGTTCTCTGCCAACCCCATCCCTGGTAACACGATCGCTGTGGTTAACACGATTGATAAGTTGATGATCCAGGGGGCCAAGGTGATCTATGGTCGCGAGCAGGGGATTCACGTCTCTGGTCATGGTTGCCAAGAAGACCAGAAACTAATGATCGCCCTAACTCGGCCTAAGTTCTTCTTGCCCGTACATGGCGAGCACCGAATGCTAGTTAAGCATTCTCAAACGGCTCAAAGCATGGGCATTCCCGCCGAAAATATGGTCATCATCAATAACGGTGATGTGGTTGAAGTGGCTCCGGATAGCATTCAAGTTGCGGGCAAGGTACCTTCTGGGATTGAGCTAGTGGATCGGGCTGGAGTCGTCAATGCAAACGTCCTCCAAGAGCGTCAGCACCTAGCTGAAGATGGTGTTGTCACCGTGGCTGCTACGGTTGGTTGGGATGGCAAATTGTTAACTCAGCCGGAAGTACATCTGCGTGGCGTGGTTACCACCCTGGAGCGATCGCTGCTGCAAAAGCTGATTAACCGAGCCATTGAGAGCGTGTTGAGCGATCGCTGGCGGGAATTTGTACAGTCTCTAGAAGACGATCAAATTGAAGTGGATTGGGTAGGATTACAAGCGCAGATTGAGTCAGCCGTACAGCGGTTGCTACGACGTGAGTTGCAAAGCAAGCCACTTTTGGTCTTCCTGATGCAAAATCCTGAGAAGCCACCCGCAAAAATCACCACAAATCGTCGGCGCTCCACTGCCAAAGTAGCTTCCTAGAAGCTGGCCGTTATTTTGCGAGCGGGCGGCTGAGTCGTAGCACTGCATAAAACTACAATTGCAAACCTAAGTAGAGATAGGCGAGGAACGTGCTTCCCCTATCTCTTTTTTTATAGCAGTCCATTTTGGTGATGACCGTCATAGACGTATCCTTACGGAAGTCACTGAACTAGAGAGAGGACATTCACAAAACTTCCGTGAAATCGCTCACTCAGGATTGTCCGGATCTTAGACACAATAGCAGTGTTGGAATAGATGAAAGCCCAACTTCAGTTAAGCGCTCCTTCAGTTTTCTCAAAGTCTACTCAACCATTTCCCAGCCGATCCGATATTTCCCGTTGAGGGGCTGTAGCTGCAAGCAGGGTTCCATACCATCTACTAATTCACAGGAAAGGCAGTATGAATACTTCTGAATGCACATCCGAAAATTTGGCCCTGGTTAGCTGGACTTGGCTCTCTTCCAGTCAAGACTCTGAAACGACAGCAAGCCCTCTACGCCCCCCTGCAAAAGCTAAATTTGATTTTTGGCAACCTATGCGTCAATGGCTAGAGCAAGTCGAAGTTGCGACTCCAGCCCTAGCTCATCGGCTTTGCCAACTCATCCCTTCTCAGTGCCCCTTTGAGCGTGACGTTAAACTGTTTGGTCGCACTTTGTTTCATATTCCTCCCATGTGCAAACTCAATCCTTTATATGAGGAAGTGGTAGGTCTACGGTTCCGAGCGCTTTGCTACTTGGCAGACAAATGTGGTGAAGATGTAACGCGCTACTGTTAGTCATCCAGTAGGCAGTCGAGCGATCGCAGGCCTTCGGCAAAGAATTAGAGCTGCTGCATCCACTCAACGCTAACTGTTTATATAGGATTGTTATCCAATTAAAACCTTGGCTGCAAGAAGAGCCGAAATGATTTTGAGACAGAGATACCCAAGTCTCATTTAACCCATAGATTTAACTAGTTGATTCTTTAGACCGCTACAAAAGATCAACACCGAAATCTGTAAATCCATTAGACTTTTCGTCATCACACAATAGTCTGCAATAAGCTATTGAATTAGCGAGGCAAAACCTTATGTTTTTGCTTATTTAAATCTTTCCTAAACCTAAATGTTTTAGTTCTCATTACTTTTACTCTAATAGCTGAAAATCTCAATTCCTAAAGCTAGCTCAACTATTTTCAGTTAACCTCGCTCATTTCATGCAGCCTGAATTGAAGTCAGGCTCAATAGCTGAAGCTGTCACAAGCCTTGCAGAGTAAGTATTTAAAGCTTCGTAACGCTCAAAACTGTTAGGTACTCTCACAGCAGTAAATTTTAGTTTCACCGTCTTGCTTCTAGAATCGGGGACGCTATATTGATAAGTGAAGCAATTAAGCTTCCCTGGCAGATTTAACAGCCAAGTGTCCATTCAGCAAGAGGTAAAAAGCGCTGTTTTTACAAAATCTGTCTCGCATCGTCGCAACAGCACTCAAGTGTGATACTGATACTTCCTCATCAATTGGCTAATTGGGAGCTCTGGCGTTGATTGTGAATTAATTCAATCAAAGCAACTCTGCCCATAATCGATGAACCAGAGGAAGTTACTCAGTGAAGGCTTGGGTGTTGTTGTCGTTTAAACTTTCTGTTATTGTCGTTATCTTTATAGAAATTCCAGCCAATAGGTAAACGCGTATCATGGCCATTATTGCCCTGAAAGCCTGGTACCTCCAGCAGTATGAGCCGATTCGAGAACTGGAGAAACGTCCCCATGATTTACGCCTAAGTAAAAATAGCCTACTGAAATCTGGTTTGCGAGCTGACTTCTTAGAAGACTCTGAAGAAGTCAAACGCTCTGCTTGGTTTCAGCGCTACCTAGAAGGGGAAACTATCGAGTTTTACATCGAAGGGAGTGGTGGCTACGCGATCTCGAATATTGATCTAATTAGTCACGAAATTTACTTCACCAAGCAAGAAGTGATGGCTCATCTGGAGCCAACCATTTTTCTCTGCTACCAAACCGAGTACAACCAATCCAGTGATGTCTTGCGAGACGCACTCCAAGACCTAATTGAAAAACTAAATCGGCGATCGCGCTTACCCCTGAGCTTAGAAGAGTCCCATCGCCTGACAGAAGGACCAGTGCGGCTCAGCAGTACCTTGATGCGAAAAATTCGCCAGAGCTTGCTTTTTGTCGCTGACAGCACCCCCATCACTAAAATTAGCGCTGAACCACCGCAGTTGATTCCGAGCCCTAAGGTTTGTGTTGAAGTTGGTTATGCCCTGCAAAGCAAGCGCACCGAACAGATCCTTTTGGCTCAAATGGACCGCTCCGATTTGCCAGGGCAGTTTCCCTTCGATTTACCCAGCCAGAATCGCTTAGTGTTTAAGGACGCTAAAGACTTAAGCAAAGCTTTACCCAGCTTGGTAGAAACTCAGTTACAGCGATTCAGCTTGCTCTCGTAAATCTAGCTTTCTAACAAGTCTTCGCAAGGAATTGTCGATTTTCGCCGATTCAGAGCCCATAATAATGTCGGTGTATTCAGGATAGTTTCGACAGTATGCCTAGAACCCCGAATGAGTTCATTGTTCACCTCCTATTTGATGGAGGCCATCGGGAAGAAGTCCGTTTCCCTACCATTCAAGAATTCCAAAAGTGGTACAGCGGCGAGCTAGTGCCCAAATCCTCGTCTGATGACTTCATCAGTGTCCCGATCAAAAATATTCAGGGCGAGTACATGGTGGCTCGACCCTCGCGGATTATAGCGATTCGAGTGGAACCGGTGTTCAATTCTAGCGTCGAGCGATACTAGCTCGTTAGATTCTTTATTCCACTCAACCTAAAGTATGTCTGGCTTTGCTAAGGCTCAAAGATGGCTTGCTGCCGTTGCTCTCAGTTTTGGAGTTACGCTCACAGCAACTCATCAGCCTATTTTTGCAGTTCAACCCCTGCAACCTGTTACTTCATCTGTTTCGCTACCGACCTCCCTCGGGCTTGACGACAAAATCTGGCCTCAAGCAGGCCAGCCGGGGGATCGGGCAGCTTTATTAGCGGCGATCGACCATAGTTTGGCCTATCTCCAAACTCCTAAAGCAGCGGCAGATTATCAGAAGCATTCGGTGCCCGGAATTAGCCGCGATCGCGTGCGTCGCAGTCTAGTTAGATTTCGCCAGTTGGTGATAAAGTCCCGCTCTGCAGCAGAGCTAAAGGCAGCCGTGCAGCGGGAGTTTGTTTTGTATCGAGCCGTGGGCAAAGACAACCAAGGCACTGTTGCCTATACAGGTTACTTTGAGCCTACTTATACTGCTAGCCGTGTCCGTACAGATGAATATCGCTATCCTCTATTTCGGGTACCGCCCGGTTTAGCTGAGTGGTCTAAACCTCAGCCAACCAGGGCTCGATTGGAAGGAAAGGATGGGCTGCAATTTGCCAAGGGGCCGCTGAAGAATCTGGAGTTGGTTTGGTTGCGCGATCGCCTAGAAGCATTTCTGATTCAAGTGCAAGGTTCGGCTCGCCTGCAAATGACGGACGGCAGCACAATGACCGTTGGCTTTGCGGGCAAGACCAATCATCCTTACACCGGAGTTGGCCGCGAGTTAGTCAAAGATGGCAAGATGCGTCTGGAAGACCTAACACTGCCTAATTTGCTGGAATACTTTCATCAGCATCCTGAAGACCTCGACGTTTATTTGCCACGCAACCGCAGTTTCGTGTTCTTTCGAGAAACCTATGGTGCAGCGGCAACTGGTAGTTTAGGCGTGCCCGTAACGGCTGAGCGATCGATCGCAACCGACAAATCTCTCATGCCACCCGGTGCTCTAGCTTTGATTGACACCCCGCTGCCCCAGCCAAGTGCGGCTGGCAAATTAGAACAACGCCCCGTGAGCCGCTACGTCTTGGATCAAGATACGGGAAGCGCCATTAAAGGCCCAGGACGAGTTGATATTTTCATGGGTACAGGGGTGAAGGCAGGCGATCGCGCGGGCCTGACAAATTCAACGGGTCAACTCTACTATCTATTACTGAAGCAGTAACCCTATTTCTACCTACTGCTGTTGAGGTTGTACCCTGTCTATAGAAGCGTCTCACTTTCAAAGATAGGCAAACGAGCTACCCATCTCTACATTGCCATTGCTATAAGACACTGCCCTTAAATCAGTAAGGCGTCTAGACAGAGACCCAAAGCCTGCAACAGTAGCGCCTATGGAAGCATCCTTTGAAATTACACTGCTGATGATCATTACAGTCATCGCAGGCATCAGTGCTCAGGTGATTGCCGAATTTTGCAAAGTGCCGAGCATCGTTTTCTTGCTCCTTTTTGGCATTCTGCTGGGCTCTGATGGTTTAGATATCTTGCACCCAAATTTGCTCGGCACTGGGTTAGAAGTGATTGTCTCACTCTTCGTAGCGCTGATTTTGTTTGAAGGGGGACTCAATCTAGAGCTCGGAGAGCTGGGTCGAGTTTCCGGGAGCCTCCGCAACTTAGTGACAATCGGCACTCTGATTACCTTAGTCGGTGGTGGTATTGCGGCTTATTGGCTAAGTGAATTTCCTTGGCCGATCGCGTTTCTTTATGCCTCTCTCGTGGTCGTCACTGGACCTACCGTCATTAGCCCCCTGCTGAAGCAAGTACAGGTTGATCGTCAGGTGGCAGCGTTGCTGGAAGGCGAAGGCGTCCTGATCGATCCGGTGGGAGCTATTTTGGCTGTGGTAGTGCTCAACATCATTCTCAACGGTGATGCCGACCCAGTTTTAGTATTTAGTGGCTTAATGCTCCGACTGGGCATTGGCGGTGGTATCGGTTTGGTGGGGGGTCTTTCACTAGGCTTTGTGATTAAACGAGCCCGCTTCTTATCAGATGATCTCAAAAACTTAATCGTTTTAGCGGGGCTCTGGGGCTTGTTTGGCTTGGCGCAAATGCTCCGAAGTGAGTCAGGCTTGATGGCAACAGTGGCCGCTGGAATGATGTTACGAGCATCCTCACTGCCGGAAGAACGCTTGATCCGACGCTTCAAAGGACAGTTGACCACGTTGGCAGTTTCGGTTTTATTTATTCTGCTCTCAGCCGATCTTTCGATCGCTAGTATTTTCGCTTTAGGCCCAGGTGGGGTACTCACAGTCTTAGTCTTGATGTTCGTTGTCCGCCCGCTCAACATCTGGCTCTGTACCTCCTGGAGCAGCAACCTGAACTGGCGACAAAAACTGTTTCTATGTTGGGTAGCTCCTAGAGGCATTGTGTCCGCTTCGGTTGCTTCCTTATTTTCCATTTTGCTGACCGAACGCGGGATTAACGGGGGAGATGCGATTAAGGCCTTAGTTTTTTTGACAATCCTTATGACCGTCTTTGTTCAAGGTCTGTCTGCGGGTTGGGTCGCTCGCTGGCTGGGCATCACCTCCACTCAAGCGACAGGTGCGGTCATTATTGGCTGTAGTCCTCTCAGTCGTCTTCTGGCGCGCTTATTTGATGAACGCGGTGAAGCTGTAGTCTTGATTGACACAGATGCTGAAGCCTGTCGTTTAGCAGCAGAGGAGAATGTGCGGGTTTTTGTTAGCAGTGGTCTAGATGCTGGAGTGCTAGAAGAAGCAGGACTAGGCTCAGTTGGCACCTTTCTGGCTATGACCAACAACGGTGAAGTGAATGTGGTGCTCGCACAACGAGCCGCCGAAGAATTTCATCCGCCTCGCGTTCTCGCTGTTTTCCCACGCGATCCTCAAGCGAGTGCTGTTAATAAGAGCCATAAAGTGCATCAAGCTTTTGTTCCAGAGCTCCCCATCAAAGCTTGGAACGACTATTTGAGCAGCGGTGCAGTCAAGCTGGGCGAGACGATGCTACGGGATGAGGGTTTTGCTTTTCAGCAGGCTCATCTGCAAGCTTTGATTCGCTCCGGTGAGCTGATTCCAATACTCCTAGAGCGCGATGACCATTTGCAAATTATGCCTGCCCAGGAAGAGTGGGAAGCGGGCGATCGCATCATTTATCTATTACATGACCCTCGGCCTACCTTGCTAAAGTTGCTATCTGGCACAACCCAGCCTCGCCTCACCTTAGAGAAATTAGCCGCAGTAGAAGAAATTCCGGCTCCCGAACCTGCCTTAGAAACTCCTGTCTTGGTAGAAGCCCAAGTAACGCCTAGGGAGACAGAAGTTGTACCACCTTCTATCTCAAGTTAAGTGAGATTAGATAAGAGGTTTAACTTTTAAGACAATTCCGCATCTAGATTGGTATTTCCAACATCAGCCTGCTTAGCTTCTTTTTCTTGAAACAACAAGCTGACTAGGTGAATGACCGCGAGCAAAACGGCTCCAATAGCTAGCAAGTAGCTGTGCAAAGTGTAAAGATGCTCCACCGTAACTGTGCTGACTGAACCACCTGTCAAAATTTCGCGTAAGGCAGGTCCAATCAAGGGGATGGCTTGGATGGTTTCTAATTCAATCTTGAAGCGCCAATAACCAAGTTGGCTCCAGCTCAAGATCATAGCGGTCCAGCCTAAGGCGATCGCCGTCAAAGTCAGCAAAATACCGCTAATCCAAGCTGTTAACCAACTGGAGCGAAAACGCTCTCCGAGAAACATCACCACAATTTGGATGAGGGAAATAGCAATGAGGCCATTGCCAGCTACGCTGTGCAGGTTTTGAATCAACCAACCATTCGTGACTTCAGTGTTAATCAATCGCAAGGACTCGTAAGCACCGCCCGCCGTAGGTTCGTAATAGAACGCGAGCAAAATTCCTGTGATCGCTGCTATGAGACTCAAAGTCAAAACAGCTACAGCCAAAACCGTAGCGAGTCGCCGCCAAACTACCGCGTACTGCACGTTTTTCATGGCTCGTTAATGTGTAGTTTTGTTAACTCTTAAATTAACAAAGGATGCCAGAATCAGCCACTCTATCGCAGGTCGCAGAACTGGAAAATTATTTAGATCTCAGGACTTATCGCCAACGTTCAACCTAGCTCGTCATCGACTAAGCGTAAGTAACGAGCAGCGAATATGTCAGACTCAGAAGAGACTATTGCAAAGGATGAATTGGTGACTGCTGCATTCGCAAACTCAACTGAACCTGCGATCGCCGAAATTGGAACCTTGTATGGCATTGGCGCGGGTACAGGCGATCCAGAACTTCTCACGCTCAAAGGGCTACGCCTACTAAAGCAAGCATCAGTCGTTGCTTTTCCAGCAGGAGTAAAAGGCAAACTCGGCATGGCTGAGCAGATTGTGGCTGAGTGGTTACAGCCCCATCAAGTGCGCTTAGCCCTAAATTTCCCCTATGTTCAAGATACAGATACGCTGACTCAAGCATGGCAGCAAGCCGCCAAGTCGGTTTGGCCCTATTTACAGCAAGGCCAAGATGTAGCCTTTGTTTCTGAGGGGGATGTCAGCTTTTTCAGCACTTTCACATATCTAGCTCAAAGTTTGCAACACCTCTACCCAGAAGCTAAGGTGCAGACCATTCCAGGGATTTGTTCTCCCTTAGCTGCGGCGGCGACTTTAGGTATTCCTTTGACCATGCAAGCGCAGCGGCTCGTGGTGCTACCAGCGCTGTACCATGTATCAGAATTAGAAACCGCGCTGCAATGGGCAGATGTGGTGGTTTTAATGAAAGTTAGTTCTGTGTACGAACAGGTATGGGCCATTTTGCAGCAGCAGCAACTTTTAAATCGTAGTTATGTGGTTGAGCGAGCCACGTTGCCAGAGCAGGTAATTTATGCGAATCTGAGCGATCGCCCTAACCTCCAACTGTCTTACTTCTCACTGCTGATTGTGCAAGTTACAGCCCCTAGTCTTGTTGGTAGTTAATTCAGGTGGTGTAGGCAACTTTTAGCGCCACTATAATGTCTTCCCATACAGCCCATCGTGGGCCCATCGTGGTATTACGTGCAGTTTTAAGCCGCTCATCCTTACAATCATGAGCCAGTTAAAGTTTAAGGTCCTGAGGCTAAGATTTGAGTGCGTGCTTTTTTAGTACCAAACGAGATGTCGGTTGTTGATGCTTGAGCGGAGCGGATTGTCACGGTTATGTCTTACTGGTCCTTGATTAAGTCTCTGCCCGAAGTATTGCGCCAACCCAGCGGGATTGCAGCTATTGCTTCCGTCGGGGTTCACGGGCTGCTCTGGGTTGTTCTACCTGTTTTACCTCTATCCTCAAAAACCACCGAATCTGAGGCGCAAAGACCTGTAAAACTGGTGGAGCTGACGCCAGCAGAACAAGGCCGTTTACCCAGCTTTGCTACCCCCCAACTTTCCTTGCCTCCTCTGCCCAAGACCACAAACCTATTTCCATCCCTGCCGTCCCTACAGTCGTCCAACTCACTGCCTAGCTCTAGTTCGTCCCCCTATAATCTTCCCCTCTTCGCACCGCCCCCTTCAGGCTTTTCTTTTTCTCCGTCCGTGCCCCTACCCGCTCCTTTAGGGCTTCCCACGACTCAAATTCCCATTCCCGATACGCCAGCCCCTAGAATCTCGGAACCCGCTCAATCTTCCAGACCTACGATCGCCTTTCAAGATCAACCGGGTCTAGACGCGATTCAGCAGAATTCTCAGGCCTTGCAATCCCAAAATCTACCTCAACTGCCACAGCTAGAAGCCAGCGCTCCTGAGACAATCAATTTCCCACCCACAGACCTTAGCCCCTCTGAGCCAGTAACTCCACAGCCCCAGCCTCCTAGCAACTCACCAGAACAAAACACTCCTCCAGCTACAACTCAGGCTCCGCCTCCAGAGACGGAGCAGGCTGCTGCCCCAAACACACCTCCCCCCGCCCCTGGCCCCCGACCAGATAAAATTCCTGCTGAGGCGATCGCGAGACTGCGAGAAGCCCAACAAAGGCAGCAAGAACTTTATGCTTACGACGCAACAGGTACCAGCAACGAGGAAGCCTCCGGTACTTTATCGGATTGGACTGAGGAAACCTCACAATCAACAGGGAAAGACTTTAAGCGTTTAGAGTTAAAACCGAGCTACCCAACAGCAGCCTGTCCCCGGAAGTTAAACGGGCAAGCGACGTTTGGCGTTGTCGTCGATGCTGATGGCAAAATTGTGGGTGAACTTGCTCAGATTCAAAGTGCTGGCTACCGACTGCTCAACCAAAAGGCCGAAGAAGCAGTCAGAGCCTACGAGTTTGAGGGAACAGGTGAGTCTCAGCCGTATTTAGTCAGCCTACCGTTTAACTACAGCAGTGATACTTGTGCTGATATCCCTTCAGAGGAAGCACCCCCTAGCTAAGTTTTTGTTTGAACTTGTGTAACAAATTTTGTAAGTTTGTTCCAGGTAGCTTAGGCTGCTTCAGCAGATATGGCTTTAGACCGTTCGTTTACAAAGCAATTAACCGCTGCGGCTGACCAACTGTTTCACTACTTGGAGCAGTTTAGTCAGGCGAAGGTTCTTGTGGTGGGAGATTTAACCCTAGACGAATTTCTCACAGGTCAAGTAGAGCGGATTTCTCGTGAAGCTCCGGTGCTGATTATTCGGCATGAAAATACCAGGCAAGTTCCGGGAGGCGGCGCGAACGCGGTCTATAACTTTGCTCAGTTGGGAGCCCAGGTCAAGGCGGTAGGGCTGATTGGCAAGGATGAGCAAGGACAGGTGATTCGCGAGATTTTCGCCAGTGCTGGGATTGATACTCAAGGAGTCTTAGTCGATGCCCAGCGTCCCACTGTGACTAAAACTCGCATTTCTGGGCATGCTCGTCAGTCAGTAACGCAGCAGATTGTGCGGGTCGATCGCAAATCGGATGAGCCACCAGACCTAGAGTTACAGCTCCAATTAGCGCAGTATATTCAGCAACATCAAGACACCGTAGATGCGGTTGTTTGTTCAGACTATGGGGATGGCACTCTCACCCAATTAGTAGCTGCCGCCGCTTTGCAGCATCCTTGCACGATTGTGGACGCTCAGAAAGAACTGAACCGCTATCGAGGTGCCCTGTTGTTTACGCCCAACCTGCCAGAGGCAGAGCAAGCCGTTGGTTATGCGATCGCGACTCCCCAGGATTTGAGTCGAGCGGGACGTGATCTTTTAGACTTAACTGAGGCCCAAAATATTCTAATCACCCGTGGGGAAGCAGGTATGACCCTGTTTGAGCAATCAGGGGGGGAATCTCATATTCCTGCTTTTAACCGCACTGACGTATTTGATGTCACTGGGGCAGGCGATACTGTCGTAGCAGCTTTAACCCTGGGGTTAACTGCAGGAGCATCGGTATGGGAAGCCGCTGTTCTAGGTAACTTAGCAGCCAGCATTGTGGTACGGCAGTTTGGAACTGCTACAACCACTACCTCTGAAATTAAACTAGCCTTACAAAATTTACTGAACTAAGTAACCTGGAGACAACAAGCGACATGACAGAGACAGGCAAAGGCACAGCAGACCAAAACTCTCAGCGCCGTCATCCCCGCCGCATTATTATCACGGGAGGGGCTGGGTTTATTGGCTCCAATTTTGTCCATTACTGGTGCGATCGCTATCCAGAAGATCGCGTGATTGTGCTGGATGCGCTGACCTATGCTGGCAATCTGCGGAACCTGGAAAGTTTAGAGGAGCGGCCTAATTTTCGCTTTGTTCAAGGAGACATCTGCGATCGCATGTTGCTAGATGCCTTACTGAAGCAAGAAAAAGTTGATGCGATCGCTCACCTTGCTGCCGAATCCCATGTCGATCGCTCGATTCTATCGCCTGGTGCTTTTGTCCGCACCAATGTTGTGGGCACTTTCACGCTTCTAGAGGCGTTTCGTCATCATTGGGAAGCCCACCAAAAACCGAGTCACTATCGCTTCCTGCACGTCTCTACCGATGAAGTTTATGGCAGCTTAGGCTCTGACGATCCAGCTTTTAGCGAAACCACTCCTTATGCTCCAAACAGCCCTTACTCAGCCTCCAAAGCAGGCAGTGATCATTTCGCCCGCGCCTACTACCACACCTACAACCTGCCCACCCTCATTACTAACTGCTCCAACAATTACGGTCCTTACCACTTCCCAGAAAAGTTGATTCCCTTAATGTGTATCAACATTTTGCTGGGCAAGTCGTTACCTGTGTACGGTGATGGTCAAAACGTGCGTGACTGGCTTTACGTAGAAGACCATTGCCGCGCCTTAGACACCGTGATTCACCAAGGGCAGCCAGGAGAAACTTACAATATTGGCGGCAATAACGAAGTCAAAAATATTGACCTAGTTCACATGCTGTGCGACTTGATGGACGAGCTGGCCCCCGACTTGCCTGTGCGTCCTTGCCATCAGCTGATTACGTATGTCAAAGACCGCCCAGGGCACGATCGCCGTTACGCCATTGATGCCAGCAAGATTAAAACCGAGCTGGGTTGGACTCCCCAAGAAACTGTTGAAAGAGGCTTACGCAAAACTGTGCAGTGGTATCTAGACCACCCCAGTTGGTGGCGACCTCTGCTCTCTGAGGAATATCAAGCCTATTACCGCAAAGTCTACGCCTAAACCTACTTGATAGCTGCGTAGACACAAAATTTTTGATCTATTGTAGGGGCACCCACAAGAGATGCCCTCAATGGTGAAAAGGCACCCACAACATCCGCAACGGGTGCCCCTACCAGGCGTTGACATGTAGGCGTTGAGGTTAAGTAACTGCTCCCAGGGGCCAAGTGGTCACAAGGAAGACAATCACAGCTCCCAAGGCTAGCAAACCTTGAATTAAATTACCGATTAACGAACCGACGACAATCCCAATGCCAGCTTTGACAGCTATGACAAAATCTCGTCGATAAATCAACTCACCCACGATCGCGCCTAGCAAGGGACCAATTAAAATTCCCAACAATGGCCCACCAAAGGGCAACGCAGGTAGCAAGCCAAAAAAGCCGAGCAGCAATCCTACTACTGCACCAATTTGGCCCCACTTACTGGCTCCAAAGCGCTGGGCTCCCCAGAAGCTCGCCAGAAAATCTACACCCATGCTGACCACCAGCACCCCGATCGCCACCACTAAGGGAACGGTCACTGTGCTAAATCCGTGGATAACACCCCAGATCACGATGGCAGCCACAATCAAGCTGGTGCCTGGGATAGCTGGGACCACGGCCCCAATCACTCCAAGCACCATTACAGCCACAAGCAGCCAATAGAGTACGGTCATAGTTTAAGCGTGAGGTTGAGCAACTTCTAAATAGTGACGGATAAATGATGAGCGAGAGTATTGTCTAGCTTGTCGGCGATCGCCTCCACCCAGTTTTCGTCCTGCTTGGTATAGCTGCGCGGAGCATTGGCGGCCAGGATCAAAGCTCCTTGATTGCCAATGGGTTGGCAAATAATACCTTGGGTATTTTCTGGCAAATAGTCAAACTCAATGCGTCCAGGATAAGCTTTTACATCGACTAAATAAACGGGTTTTTGCTTCTCTAAGACCCGTTGCAGAATCGGGCCTGGCGTCACTTCCGCGTTGGTCGCCAAAATTCCTCGCCGCAGTAAGACGCGCCCCTGATACAACACCACCAGCGATCGCGTCACGGTATTAGTGAGCAAAATCTGAGAGGCCCAAGCCAGTTCCAGCCGCACCGATTCTGGCAGGCTTGAAGCTAGTTCCAGTCCTTCTTCACCAACTAACTTCACGGCATCGGGCGATCGCGGTTGAATGCGCTGCCACAGCAACCCAGTTAGAATCAATAAGGCACTGAGAATGACGCCTAAAGCGTCAGAACGAGCTTGAGCATCCGTTAAATTGGGCGTAAGCAGGCGATTCACCAGCAGTAACGTCCCTGCCAAAGCGCCCACAACAATGGGTAAACGACGTAAAACTTGATTTTGGTCGGGTTTTGCCATGCCTTGGGGCCTGATTCTATCTATTCACCATCGTAATAGATAGAATGTTTCCGTCTTGGTTTTAGCTTCAGCCGTGTGGAGGCAAATCAGTAGTGCTGGAATTAGTCAGCTCTGGGTTGGTTTCGCTTTGGTTCAAAATGGCCCAAGTGCCACAACCCATCAATCCCGACAGCTTGCTTGCGTCTTGGAATACACCTGGCCTAGTTTTTTCTGCTCAACCTGACCCAGCAGGCGAAGCCACTGTGAAACAGTATCTGCAAGGTCTGAGCGCCACAGGGCTGACTGAGACGACCCAAGGGGTTTGGGTGCAAGTGGGCTACAACCTGCTGGCCAATCACCAAGGAACGCAACCCTTACCTGCGGCTTCTTTAACTAAGGTCGCGACTTCTTTGGCCGCACTAGAAACTTGGGGGCCTGCTCACCAATTTGACACGTTGATCGGGGCCACGGGACCGATTCAGAACGGAGTGTTACAGGGAGATTTGGTAATTCAGGGCAATAACGACCCTTTCTTTGTCTGGGAGGAAGCGATCGCCCTCGGCAATACCCTGAACCGCATGGGCATTCGTCAAGTCACAGGCAGCCTAGTAATCACTGGCAACTTTGCCATGAACTATGAAACTGATCCTTTGCTAGCAGGAACGTTGCTAAAGCAAGGGTTAAATGCCCAACTGTGGTCCGAGGAAGCCAAGGCACAGCACCTTAACTTACCCAAAGGCACCCCTCAGCCTCAAGTCGCGATCGCGGGCGATGTGAAAGTCGCTACCTTGCCGATCCCTAAGCAAATTGCTTTGCTACGGCACCAATCCCTGCCGTTGGCACAAATCCTCAAACAGATGAACATCTACAGCAACAATCCGATGGCTGAGATGTTAGCTGCTTCCGTGGGAGGAGCACCTGTCGTTGCCGCTCAGGCTGCTAAAGCTGCGGGGGTGCCACAAGCAGAAATTCAACTGATTAATGGCTCTGGTTTGGGGCCAGAAAATCAAATTTCCCCACGGGCTGTTTGCGCCATGTTTATGGCGATTGAAAATTACTTGAAGCCTCAGCAGATGAGTGTAGCTGACTTGTTTCCCGTCTCTGGTCGCGACGGTGGTACGCTCGAAGACCGCAATATTCCTGTCGCCTCAGTCGTTAAAACTGGGACGCTTTGGGATGTGAGTACTCTGGCAGGAGCCTTACCTACTCGCGATCGCGGCTTAATTTGGTTTGCGATTTTGAACCGAGGCGAAGACCTAGACGGGTTGCGGAATCGCCAAGACCAACTGCTGCAAAATTTACTAGAGCAGTGGGGAGCTGATCAATCGGTCGTGGCTAAGATTGCTCCCAACAGCGCACCAGGCTCTAATACACCGCTCAATTTCTCAGCTCCAGCCTCCAGTAGTGAACCTGCGGCTACTCAGCTAATGAGAACTGCAACTGCTCCTAGCAATCCCAAGGCAGCATCACCGACCCTGCACCAAAAGTTTCAACTAGGCGATGATAGGCGCAATCAAATTTTGTTTAAGGTCCAGGTTTGAGGTTCGAGCTTAGGGAATAATTTCCGTCACTACTCGTCCACCACTCACCACAATATTTTGGTCTTGCAAAGTTCCTGAAGCTTTGGGGCCTTTGAGGTTAAAGGGTGGATTCGCTTGGCTATAAACCACATTCCCTGTGGCTTCAATTTGCTGCGTCGGGATATACCAAGTGAGGTTGTCTGCTGCTAGTTGGGATTGGTTGCGCTGTCCGTTTCCTTGCACATTTCCCGTTAGGTAAAAAATTCGCGGCTCCAGATTACCACGTCCTTGATTGGCCGTGATAGCGACCAGTTGCTCCCGGTGCAACACATCAACTCGTTGGTCGGAAACTACTGTTTGGTCGTTGAGGTTCCAAACTAGCGAATTGCTGGCAATTTCTAGTGGTGGGTCAGCCACAGACAGTTTAGCGTTCTGTTTCAGCGTCGCGACCTTGTTTTTTAGCTGCACTTCGGCTTGGTCGGCTACAGCGCGATCGCTCACGACAGTCCCCACATAGCGATCGATTTGGACTGGCTTATCAACCACTACTAACTGCTTAGCAATTTCCCAAATCAAATGCTCGCTCTTAAAGCCCATAGCAGGATCTTTAGACATAGCTGCTACCTGACCAAAAAACTCCATCCGCCGCGCCCGACTGTATACTTTGGCTTCTTTGGCCGTAGCTTGGAATTGGGGATGAGTACCCGTGATGTTATTACGAACTAGCAAAAGATCGATTTTGGGCTGCCATTCCAGCTCATTACCCTTAACGATCGCCCCACTTTGGATGTCAGTAGCGACAATTTGCCCTTTCAGCAGGATGGTCTGGCCATCTTTTCGGACTTCACCACTCTGAGCCTGAATTTTGTAGACCGCTTTGCCATCCTGAAACAATTCCCCCGCAGGGCTTTGAACGTTAGCAATTTTTTGGTCTTTACTGTAGCGTGCTTGCTTGGCTTTGACTTTCCATAGCAACTGACCTTTTTCGTCTACCTGCTCTAGGGTGACATCATTAAACGTCAAGTTGTTATCAAAATTCTGCACCGCAGAACTATCTTGAGCCAGCTTATCAACCGTTTGGCTTTTCTTGGGTCCCCCACAAGCACTGAGACTCACCAGCAAGATCAACCACACAAGCTGCGAGGAGTAAATTGGGTGTCGGCGCAAGCTAGAGGGTCTCAAGCGAGGCAGCAGTGACATCAGCATTCTCAAAGTGTTCAATACCAGAATTGACTATACAGTAGGCTTCTGGTTCCACTCTAGACGCTGATGCACTTTTCTCGCGATCGCCTTTTAACAGCAGTAAAACGATGGCCTCATCCAAGATGGCCGTTTCTCAGCCATTAACGCCGCGCCGAGTTGGCAGTTACTCTACCGCTCCTCTGGCTCTTCAACGATGCTAATACCGGAGAGGGGCCGATAGGTATAGCTTTGTCGCGGTGTTTTTTGAATATCTTCTTTAATGTTGTCCAGATCAATATAGCGATCCGACACGTTGATCAAGCTATCACTGGTCATGGAGCGGAGGCTGACCACTTCAACCCGCACACCTCGGTAACTAACGGCATTAACCGCGTAGGCTAAGTCACCATCGCCACTCACCAAAACCGCCGTATCGTAGGAATCGACCAAGGCCATCATATCTACAGCAATTTCTACATCCAAATTGGCTTTTTTAGAACCATCTGGCAGCTGCACCAAATCCTTAGAGATCACTCGGTAGCCATTGCGACGCATCCACAACAAAAAGCCTTGCTGTTTTTCGTTGGTGCGATCGACTCCTGTATAGAAAAATGACCGTAATAAGCGAGAACCCGCCGTCAGACGACAAAGCAGTTTGGTGTAATCAATTTCAATCCCTAACTGCAACGCGGCATAAAACAGGTTAGAGCCATCAATAAAAATGGCCACTCGACCCCGATTCTCTAGAACTTGTTCTGGGGTGAATACAGTATTGCTTTCTAAATTGTTCAACATTGTTGTTATACCTCTTTTTTATTATGAAAAAAATTGATGTTTCATTAGTTCACCTATTGATGACCGTAGCACTGTTTGCTAACACTGTCTGCTTAGACTGACCTTAGATCACTGCTTCCGGAGCCTCTAAGCGTTGAAACACAGGTTTAGCGTCACCTAAGGATTGGTTACCAGGTAGTATTCCCCAGGTAGCATGGGTCACAAACGGCAGCGAAACATCAATTAAACTTCGATCATTAAAATCTACAGCAAACCCGAGCTGCTGGTAGATGGCACCACTGACATTCGGAATGATTGGCGACAAGAGATAAGCGGCAAGCCTGACCGATTCTAGAACTGAATAGAGTACTTGCTCGACTGCTTGTTGCTCTCCTCGCTTATAGAGACTCCAGGGAGCCTGATCATCAATAAATTTGTTGCCCATTCTCACCAGAGCCAGAATGGCTTCACAGGCTTCACTGAAGGCTAAGGCTTGGTAGGCTTGGGACGCGCGATCGCCTAGAGTTACGCCAATTGCCTTCAACGGATGATCAGCAGCAACCTCTGCGCCCACGACAGCGGGAACCTTGCCACCGCAGTACTTATAGACCATCTTCAAGGTCCGATTTAGCAAGTTGCCTAAGTCGTTGGCTAAGTCAGCATTCAAAATATTGATGAAACGAGTTTCATTGAAGTCGCCATCTCGGCCAAACTCGATTTCCTTGAGGAAATAGTAACGCACTGCGTCTGAGCCATACCGATTAACCAACGCCACCGGGTCGATCGTGTTGCCCAAGCTTTTGCCCATTTTTTGACCGTCTTTAGTCAAAAAGCCATGACCAAACAAGCGCCCTGGTAAGGGCACCTCGGCTGACATCAGCATGGCAGGCCAATAAACCGCATGAAAGCGTAAGATATCCTTGCCAATCAAATGCAAATTGATCGGCCACCAATGGGCTAAGGCATTTTCTAGGGTGGGTTCGCTGTCCGGGTCCAGCAAAGCCGTTACATAACCTAATAAGGCATCAAACCACACATACAGGGTATGACCAGGATCGTTGGGTACCGGAAATCCCCAGTCTAAATTGACGCGAGAAATCGAAAAATCCTTTAGCCCTTGGCTCACGAAACTGAGCACTTCGTTACGGCGAATTTCTGGCTGAATAAAATCTGGTTGCTGTTGGTAAAGCTCTTCTAATTTTGTTTGATAGTTCGATAGCCGAAAAAAGTAGTTTTGCTCGTCGCGCCACTCTGTTTCGCGTTGGTGAATGGAACAACGATGACCTTCTAATAAATCTCGCTCTTCTTTGAATTCTTCGCAGGAGACGCAGTACCAACCTTTCTGTTGGCCTAAATAGATGTCGCCGCGCTCCCACACCCGTTGAAAGAACTCTTTGACAATGGCGGCGTGACGTGGGTCAGTGGTACGAATAAAGCGATCGCACTGGACATTGAGTTGCTGCCAGAGCTGAGAGAACCCAGCTGAAACTTCATCACAATGTGCTTGCGGCGATCGCCCTAGCGCTTCAGCCGTACGCTGGATTTTCTGCCCATGTTCATCAGTACCTGTAATTAGTAAAACTGATTTACCTTGCAATCTTTGAAAGCGCGCAATTACATCTGCGGCGATCGTGGTGTAAGCGCTGCCAATATGCGGTAAATCATTTACATAATAAAGAGGTGTTGTAAGAGCAAATTTTTCTTTATTCGTATCGATAGAAATCATGGAAGAGAAAAATACAATACACTAAAGCCGTTTTTAATCATACATGAGCACCTGCAAATAAGTCCTTTATTTGCTCTTTGATCTAGGCTAATTAGCTTTAATTAATAAGTCTAGAATCAAACAAAAATATAATTAAGGTGACAAAGCTGAAGTTACTTACTATCTTAACCGTAAACTTTACTTAAAATAGGTTACAGAACCTTAAATCAATCGAAACAAAGCAACTATACCTTGCCACTTTACGCGACAAGGAGTTCTAGCTCGTAAGCGGATTAAGTTTTCAGTCTGCCTCGTTGGGTAGAAGCAGCAGGGCTAGCCGCAACTCTTTACTTAACTAGACTCGTTAGTTTCTACTCTAAGACATGTGTCAAGTCGAGTAAAGCAATGTTAACACTGTCATTAAGTAAGGATTGAGGCGTTTATTTTCTCCGATGTCTTCAGATAGCCCACTGCAAATTTCTCGCTGGCTGCTAACTGCCTTAGGAACTCGCATGTTTCTCTACCATGAGAATTTGGTTCCTCGGAATAGCGCTGTCTTGGTAGTGAGCAACCACCGTAGTTTTATGGATGCTCCGATCCTGATGGCCGCAGTTAATCGCCCCATTCGGTTTGCTTGCCATCACTATATGGACCAAGTGCCAGTGATGCGGGAGATCGTCAAACTATTAGGCTGTTTTCCTTTAGATTCGCTGGAACATCGACAACAGAGTTTCTTTCGGCAGGCTAGTCAACTACTCCAGTCCCCTCAAATGATTGGTGTGTTTCCTGAAGGAGGAGAGCCTATGGTGCAAGAGACTCATCCCCAAAAAACTGGAGAGTTCCATCGAGGCTTTGCTCACCTGGCTTTGCGGGCTCCGATTCAGAATTTGGCCGTGTTGCCTGTCGCGATCGCTTCCTGCGAGGAAAGCAATGGTGCAGGGGTTCCGCTGAAATTATTAAGCCTGATCGATCCGTCAGAGCCTTTATTTGACCAAAATGGTTGGCATCCTTTGGTAATCTACCATCGGGTCAACGTCTTCATTGGTCGGCCACACTGGGTCAAAACCTCCGAACGCCAACATTACCGAGGCAAGGATGCCAAAACAGTTGTTGCTGACTTAACCAACTACTGTCACACCGAAATTGACCAGTTACTTGCTCAAGGCTGCTATTAGAGCCGCCTACCTGAGGCTGCTCAACGCTCCAGCTTGAATTTACTGATTCTCATCTCCCTCAGAAAATGCAGGAAGTCAAGAGCCAAATCTGTTTTCTCACGCCCAGGCGGCTGAATCCTCACCATTCCCTGTTTGTGTTCCTACCGGGTATGGATGGGACTGGGCAACTTTTGCGATCGCAGACTTCAGGGCTAGAAACCAGCTTTGATATCCGCTGCTTAGCCATTCCTCCCGATGACTTAACCAACTGGGATGTCTTAGCCACCAAAGTCATCAATTTGATTCAAGAAGAAATTGCCAAACAGGAGCAACCACGCGCGGTCTATCTCTGTGGCGAATCCTTCGGTGGCTGTCTAGCGCTTCGAGTTGCCACTCAAGCTCCTCACCTTTTTGATCGGTTCGTGCTCGTCAATCCAGCTTCGTCCTTTAAACGGCGGCCTTGGATTCAGTGGGGTTCATCTTTGACCCGTTGGCTGCCAGAAACTTGGTACCAAATCTCATCGGTAGGATTGCTGCCGTTTCTAGCATCCTTTGGGCGCATACTACCGGAAGATCGCCAAGCGCTGCTCACGGCGGTGCAGTCAGTCCCACAAAAAACTTCCATCTGGCGTCTCTCTCTGCTCAATGAGTTTGACATTGCCGATGACCAACTGCGTTGTCTCACGCAACCTGTTTTACTTTTAGCCAGTGCCGCCGATCGCCTGCTACCTTCCTTAGCCGAGGCAGAGCGCTTAGCAGCAGTTTTGCCAAACGTCACAACGGTGGTTCTACCCGATAGTGGTCACGCCTGCCTTTTAGAAGCAAATGTCAATCTTTACGAGATTATGCGTCAGCATAATTTTTTGATGTATCAAGATGACCTGACTTTACCAGCCTCTATTTCAGGTTTGGGTGTGCAGTCCTAACTTTTAAGCTAAAAATCTGGATCTGCTTGGCAGTAGACTGAAGTTCATATTATGCGAGGATTGAGGCAGGTTAGTCTGCTACTACCTCAACTAGGGTGTATTGCTGGACTTCAAAGCGCAAGCTCAAGTGTCGGTCATGGCGATCGCATCAACCTCTTAAAGCTTGGTGTGGCTCTCGAATTCACCTCATTCCTGAAGGGAGAAAATATTCATGAAACCAATTCACTTTTCGCCTAAAGTGCAATTTTTTGGTAAATCCCTTCTGGAAACCGCAAACTCTGCTCAACAGTCGCTAGAATGATGGAAACTCAGTGCTCCAGATCACTGGCCAAGTTGCTGGTAAGAAGTTACGTTTGCCCCTCAGCAGCATTGACGGTTGAAACCATGATGTCTTTCAGCAGCTCCTCCACACCTCCTGGCAAACGGCTTCATTCGCGCTCTCGCTGAATTATTCCTTAACAACCTTGGATAATGACTGTAACAGGTACCATCCATCTCCAAGAACGTTTCCAAACTACTCTCTTCCATTTGATTCAGGCTCAACTTGCTAAATTTTCAAATCACATCAATCAAGGGCTACCTGCTATTAACTGCACTTTACAAGCAGGCAGGCAATAACTCAGAAATGCTCACTTCCAATTACCCATTGGACGCCTTCAAAGTCAGCCAGAACCGCTGTTAGGTTTGGGTGCTTCACGTTGAAGGCGACAGCATTGATTCGGGTAAAGCTACGGCAATTGATTAAGTATTCGAAGAGTTAGGTGCTCAGGAGAAACCAAACATGCTACACCGCAAGATCTATCAGCTCTGTTCAGATGGTCGCGAAGTCTGGATCTTCTTGCGGGACCAGCAGCGCTGGATTGAACGCGCACGCATTCTTGACATTGAGGGAGATTTGGTTACGCTCCGCTACGAAACTGAAGAAGAGGATGAAATGTGCTCCTGGGAGGAGATGGTGCGGCTAGAAAGCATTGGTGCTGTGACCCAGAAGCTAGCCACAGTCCCCAGAGGCGATGTCGAACCTTTAGTTTCCGATGACTGTCCTGAAGCGGAACAAATTCGTAATCATCCTGATTCCAACCCAGACTAGGACCTAACCTGATGTAGGTTTCTGATCAACTTTAAAACAGACTTTAAGGCAGGCTCCTCAGCCTGTCTTTTGCTTTAAACCACTGCTAATCCCTGGTTGCCAGCTTACCTGCGCACCTGATATATCGCCTTAGTTGAGTTCTGGTTCGTCGTCACTGTTTGGCCCTTCTAGATCTCCTGTCAAGGTGTTGCTCAGAGGCGAGCTAGAGCTAGGGGACTCAGGGTGAATGGGCTCAAAAACAGGGCAGTACCCTTCAGGGGCAACTTTGAAGTCGAACAGAGGCGAAGTTTGATTCCAGCACCGCTGACCTCGGTAGTGCTGACAGTTGCCACAACAATCTAGCGTCACTGGAGCAGGGCGATCGCTACCTTGGGTCAGCAGCTCCCATTGAGGCAAACCACGTAGTACGAGTTCCTCCCCCTGCCAACGAGCTTCAATCAGACCCGTATCGGCAAAATTGTGCCATCGAGTATCCACCGTGATGGCATCGGGTAGCGTAATAGTAACTACAGTGCCTAGCTCGGTTAGCTCACCCTCGTAACTGGTTTCGGGTGCGGCAGGTTGCAAAAACGTTTCGCCGACTGGCAACTCAACTACCGTGCCTGATGCGGGGGAATGTAGGTGATAGCGGTTATGCAGTTCATCCAGACTAGTCAGATCAGATAAATAAGTAGGAGAACTGTGTACAAACACCACATGCTGGGGCCGTAAATTGTGGATTAGCTGGGTAGTGCCTGGTCCATCGCAGTGGTCAGCCAGCAGGTAGGTTTCTACGGCTAGGCGACCCGCTCGGATCTCGGCTTGCAGTTTTTTTTCGACTGCCCTCGACTGCGACAATACCAATTGACGATGACGCTGCGATCGCTCAGCTAAGGATGGCTCGTCTGACGATGAGTGAATTGTGACTAACTGTTGGGGCAGCATTAGTAGCCAAGGGCCATTTCCAGGACGGCAGTACTGGCTTAAATCGGCAGTTGCGTCGGTGAGAATAATACAAGGAGGTTGTAAATCCCCGGTTCTCAACTCCTCAGCGGTGCCGATAGGATCGGTGTGCAGGCGTCGTACTCGTGGACGAACTCGCTCATCCCAAAACAAAGGTTGATGTTGAGCAAAATTCTGCACAGTCGTAGGCAGATGGGGCAGCAATTGAATATAAGCATCACAAGCCGCCGCCACAGTGCCACTGACCCAAATATTGAGGTCACGCCCCGTGAAGTGGTGATGGCTCCGTAGCAACATCAGCAACTCTTGCCCTAAGCCTAAAGTAGGCGTAGGCAGCAACACAGAATAGCCCTCTGTAATGGCTTGGCTGACTCGTTCGGCTAACTGATTTTCTTGCTGACGCCGACGTGGATGCCGCGAAGTTCCATAACTACCTTCAACAATCAACACGTCAGGCCGCAACCCCCGTAACTCTTCCAGCGGAAACCCTTCGACTAAACGAGAATTAGAGAGGAAGCAGTCTCCTGTGTAAAAAACCGTGTAGGTACGCTGTAGTGTGGTGTAGGTGAGTAAGAATGCTGCGGCTCCTGGAAGATGACCTGCGGGCCATAACTCAGCCGTCAGCCCTTCTTGAAACTCAATCGGCGATCGCCACGGCAAGGCTTGGCAGAAAGGTGGAATCTGAGCTGGATCTAGCTCTGGCCAGTTGAAGGGCAACAATTCGGTAGTAACTTCGCTAGCATAGATAGGAAGTTGTGGAAACGCCTGATGCAGCGCTAAGAGACCTCTGGCATGGTCTAGGTGGGCATGTGTGCATAACACCAAATCGGCAGGCAGCGAGCGAGCGGCATCTACGACCAGAGGCGAAACATCTTGCAGACCGCAATCTAGCAAAATCCGATAAGGTCCCATCCGTACTAGTAAGCAGACGCCTTCACCTGCTTGACCAGCACCATAGGGCAAACATTCCAGCTCAACCACGTCCGTATTACATCTCCGTAGAACCCAAAATCAGAGAAGTGTGCCGGATTGTCCGAGGGCAACCACTATTTCTTTAGCCACAAAAAATTAGCATGGTTGCAAACGTAGGGCAGATATAGCAAAACCTGGGTACTAACTAGGGAACGCTAAAAACCCCAATTCCATACTTCTACCCTCAGCTTAGGGCAACACACTCTGCCCTTACCTTGATGCTATCTCGTGCCAGTAAAACGTGAATTAAACCAACTTTATAGCAGCTAGCCGCTATTAGTGAGCGGAGCCATTCCCATGGTAGTCGTCTGAATCGTAAAAGCCGTTTTGGGTGCCAAAAAATAGGCAGGAAATGGTAAATACAACGGTGAGAACGGCCAAAATTAATTTAACGTCCATATTTATAAACCAGGTAAACAGCAATATCAGGCTTAAATTCAGTAACTTATGGAATGTGAAGTAGGAATTCAGTGACCAAACTTGACGGCATTGTAGAACAAACCAATCAAGATCTTAGCGATCGCAACATTTTTGACACAATCTCCCCAAGTTCGATTTCCACTGCCCAGTTTATTCAGCCTGCTTGGCTGGCTCGTCCTTCTACAGAGGTAGCCCCCGATCTCTTAGGCTGCACCTTGGTTAGACAAACTGCGGATGGTACCGTGTTGCGTGGCTTGATTGTAGAAACAGAAGCTTATGCACCCGGAGATCCTGCTTGTCATGCCTACCGACGACAGACCACTCGGAATTCTGTGATGTTTGGTCCCGCAGGGCTGAGCTATGTTTATCTGATTTACGGCATGTATCACTGTCTGAATGTGGTCACTGATCTAGATGGCGTCCCTAGCGCTGTATTAATCCGGGCTTTGCAGTTGGATGCTATGCCCCCGGGAATCAACCCGCTCAAAGAACGCAAACTAGATCGAGTAGCCGCCGGACCCGGAAAACTTTGCCGTGCCTTCCAAATTGACTTAAGTTTGACGGCTTTGCCATTCGCCCTAGGGCAACCCCTCTGGCTGGAGCATCGTCACCCTAACTGGCAACAAGATTTTGAGCAAGGGGCGATCGCGTTGGTACAAACCACCCGGATTGGCTTAACTCAAGGGATTGATCTCCCGTGGCGCTGGTATGTCAAACAGTGCCCTGCCGTCTCCAAACTCTAGAGTTTGCGCCTTCTAAAGCACCACTTCTTCTCCTTGCTCTGTAAAACGAACAGACTCAATTTTCCACTGCGGATTGGTAGTCAAGGTTTTATTGACTGCCCCCAGTAAGGCCAATTGCTCACAGCTAGAGAGCGACTCTAGTTGCCGTTTCGAGCTTGGGCTGACGCGCAGATCCACAGTCGCAACCCGACTGTCTGGATCAACGCTGACCCGGTAGCCTGTCAAACTAAAATCAGCAGTATCCCATTGCGCTAGGGTTTTACTAACTGCTGCCTCCATCGATTTCTGAGCTGACACCGTTACTTTTTGCGGCACCAAGTTTTGGCATTGACCATCCACCTTGTAGATTGTCACAGGGACTGTATTTTGAGTCTGAGCCGTTGTGGTTGCCGCCACGGTTTTAGTGGGTGCATTTAGCGGTTGGCTGCGAGCGGCTAGAGATGGAGTTGCTGAGGAAGGGCTAATTGTGGGGGTTGGCGTCGCTCTTGGAACGGAGGCGGCTGGTTGAATGGTTGAGTTCGCTGCGGTGGAGTTGGGCAGAGATGATCGGGTGCGATCGCCTTCTTCGCTGGGATGCGTGTCACAACTGCTGATGCCTAAACACAAACTACCAGCCAGCAAAAATATTAAAGATACTTTATAAAATTTCATCATCTTCTTACCTGTGATTCCATAAACTTCAACCGGACTCTACCGCCAGAAGCAGGAGAGGGTTAGCATAGAACGTAGCGATACCTGGTTTGGGTGTCGATGTTGAGTTTTATTGATTCCATGGACTCTAGTCCATTCCCTGGTAGTAGATATCTCCTCTAGCCTGGTGGCGTAAGTCTCCCAGCGCGGGGGAGACGTAGGAGGTTGTATGCTAACTCAGGAAAACCGTGCCTTGCTGTCCGATATTGCGGACTTAAACCAGCTCAAGTCTGAGCTGAATCAGTTACCTGCTGTGGATGTGGGGGACTACATTGTTGAACTCCCTCCTGAGCGGCGAGCGATCGCGTTTCGGTTGCTGAGGAAAGATCAAGCCACCGATGTTTTTGAATATCTCCCCTCTGAAGTGCAGGAAGAGTTGATTAATTCCATGCACGGTACCCAGGTCTGCCAGATCGTTGAATCGATGCGACCCGACGATCGAGCCGAGTTGTTTGACGAGTTGCCTGCTGGCGTGGTCAAGCGGCTCTTGCAACAGCTCAGCCCTACGGAACGCCAAGCAACAGCGACGATTCTAGGCTATCCCGAAGGCACTGCTGGACGGGTGATGACCACCGAGTATGTGCGGTTACGCCAAGGATTAACCGTCGAAGAAGCCATTCGCAAAATCCGCCTGACTGACCAAGACAAAGAAACGATTTACTACGCTTATGTGACTGACAACAACCGCAAACTGGTGCAGGTTGTGTCACTGCGCCAACTTCTCTTTTCACTGCCCAATGTCCTGATTCAGGATATTGCTAGCGATCGCGTCCTCAAAGCTCGCACCGAAATGCCTCAAGAAGAAGTGGCGCAGTTGATGAAGCGCTACGACCTGCTAGCTGTGCCTGTAGTCGATCGAGAAGACCGCTTAGTAGGCATTGTCACGATTGACGACGTGGTCGATATTTTGGAAGAAGAAGCCACGGAAGATATTCAAAAGCTGGCTGGGGTAAGTGGCGGAGATGAAGCAGCCTTGTCGGCTCCCCATGTCACAATTCGCAAGCGCTTGCCTTGGTTAATGGGCAACATTGTGCTTTACGTAGGTGCAGCCAGTGCGATCGCTCCTTTCCAAAAGACGATTGCGCTGGTGCCTGTTCTGGCTGTGATTATGCCAATTTTGTCTAACGCTAGCGGCAACGTAGCAATTCAAGCTTTGTCGGTTACCGTTCGAGGTTTAGGGGTGGGTGAGGTCACACCAGATGACACATTGCAAATTCTACGCAAAGAAGTTTTAGCTGGCTTGGGCACTGCTGTAGGCTTAGGTCTATCCCTCAGCCTCCTCTCCCTGATTTGGTCTCCCCCAGATGAACGCTGGGTGGCTTTGGTGGCAGGAACGGTAATGGCGATTAATGTTTTCATTGCCGCCAGCTTAGGAACAGTGCTGCCAATGGGCTTGAAACGGCTAAATCTAGATCCCGCCTTGATCAGTGGGCCACTGCTCACTACCCTGCTAGATGCAGTCGGCTTTCTCACCTTCCTGACCCTAATTTCCATCGCTCTACAAGTTTTCAAGTAAAGCTGGATACGCAAAGCTCTTAAAGTTTTGAAGCAGGACAAGCACGAGAATCGTCCTGATTGGTCTGCCGATGTAGCTCTAGCTCCAGCTAAGGGAGTTTAGGTGTGCAACAACTGATCGAGGGTTTGGAGTAGCTCTTTAGCAGTAAAGGGTTTGTTTAAAAAGGTTTTAACCCCAGCCTTGGCTGCCGCAACTAACTTATCACTGGTCACCAAACCGCTCACCGCGATGGTTTTGAGCTGGGGGTTAATCTTCTGGAGGGTCCGGATGGTAGTGGGACCGTCCATAGAGGGCATCATCATGTCTACTAAAGCAGCGCTGAGGTCATCCTTGTGTTGAGCATAAAGAGCGATCGCCTCAATGCCGTCATTAGCCACCAGTACTCGGTAACCAAACGCTTCTAGCGAAGTTTTGGTAATATCCCGAATCGCTGCTTCGTCATCCACCACTAAAATTTGCTCACCCCTGCCCCAAGGTAGGTCAGAGGCTTCAGCTATCGGTTGGGGTACCGTCGCTTCTGTGGCTGGCAAGAACACCTTAAAGTGAGTTTCTTGGTTGAGCTTGCTAGAAACATGCACAAAGCCCCCATGACTCTTAATAATCCCCATCACCGTTGACAGCCCTAGACCCGTACCTTTGCCCAACTCTTTGGTCGTAAAGAAGGGTTCAAAAATGCGATCGAGAATTTCTGGTGGAATTCCGGCTCCTGTATCCGATACCGTCACAACAATATAGGAGCCTGCTTGAGCATCAAGGTGCATCTGAGCATAATTTTCGTCAATCAACAAATTCTCGGCCGTAATGCTCAGCGTGCCTCCCTCACTCATGGCATCTCTAGCATTCACACAGAGATTCATCAGTACTTGGTGGAGTTGGGTGGCATCTCCCGAAACTGGCCACAATTCCTGCGGAATATCTGTGTAGATCTCAATCGACTTGGGAAATGTCTCCTTGGCGATCTTGGCAATCTCTAGAATTAGATGCCTAATTTGGAGTAAAGTTCTTTCTCCTTCTAGACCTCGGGCAAAGGATAGAACTTGTCTAACTAAATCTGCTCCTCGTTTAGCATTCAACTCAACGGTGTTCAGTAAGCGTTGGCTTTGTTCATCTTTGATTTTGCGCTCCAACAATTGAGTAGACATCAAAATCGGAGCCAACACATTGTTCAAGTCATGGGCAATACCGCCTGCCAAGGTGCCGATACTCTCCATGCGCTGCGCTCGGAGAAACTGAGCCTCGATTTGCTTCTTCTGAGTGATATCGGTATTCACGACCAAAATCGATTTAGGCTGACTTTGCTCATCTCGCAATAAAGTCCAGCGGCTAGACACCACGACCTCGGGGCCATCGTGGGTAGCCTGGTGTAGCTCGCCATACCACTCCCCCTTCGCTAGAGTTTGCTGCCAAGCTGTTTCTAGCTGCAAGGAAGTCTCTTTAGCCAAGAACTGGTTGGCAGGTTGTCCTATCGCTTCTGCCGCTGTCCAACCGTACAGAGTCTCAGCGCCTCGGTTCCAGACTAAAATTTCACTGTTGAGGTCTTGCACCCAAATGGCATCGGTTGCAACTTCTAAAAATGCTGCCTGTTCTCGGAGTTTGTGCTCGGCTTGTTTGCGAGCGGTGATGTCCTGGAAATAGACCGACAAACCATCTTGAGTCGGGTAGGCATGCACCTCAAACCATGCCCCTAGAGCGGGGCAGAGTCCCTCAAACTCAACACTCACTCCCCTCGTCATTGCTAGCTGATACTGCTGTTGAAAGGTTGAATCAACGGCTTCAGGAAACTCATCCCACAAACGCTGCCCTAATAGTTGGTGCTGAGCCTTTTGCAATAAGCGTTCTGCGTGCGGGTTGATGTAAGTAAATCGCCACTCATGATCAACGGCGAAGAAAGCATCTGTAATGCTCTCTAGAATATTGGTCATTCGCTCACGCGCTATTTCTGCTTCTGCTCGCGCTGTCTGTTCGCGGGCCAAGAAGCAACGCCGCTCTTCCTCCGCTTGCTTACGTGGTGTTACATCCGTTTGAACCCCCACGAAGTAAAGCAGTTCTCCTAACTCCGAGAAAATGGGCGAGATGCGGAGTTCGCTCCAGAAGGGCTGTCCATCTTTGCGATAGTTCAACAAAGTAGTCTGCGCTTCTTTGCCTGCTGCGATCGCCTGACGAATTTTTTCCACCTCTTGCAAGTCAGTCTCTGGACCTTGCAAAAACCGACAGTTCTGTCCGATCACTTCTTCGGGTTCATACCCCGTCATGCGACTGAAAGCAGAGTTGACATAAATGATCGGATTGTCTACTTGATGCGGGTCAGTAATCAGTACTCCATCAGTCACCGCCGCGATCGCCCTAGCTAAACGCAAATTTTCGACCGCTGCTTGGCGTAGAGCTTGTTCCTGCTGCTTATGAGCCGCGATCGCCGCTTGCTGCTGTACCCAATTTTGTTGTTCTTGTTGCACCCGTTCTCGGTAGTGCTCAAAGAAATCTGCTAAGTTAGGCGCTTCTTCCAAAAGAGCCTGAAAATGCCCCAAAACCCGCGCATCACTGGTGTAAGCCACCTCAGGATGGGCCTCCATCCACATGTGGCAGGTTTTGACATAGGCGATAAAGGTAATTAAGTGCTGGTACATCTCCAGCCCTAACATCCGACGTAGCTCCTGCCGACAAAACTCTGCTTCCTCGGAATTGAGAAAAATAAAGATAGAACAATACAGCAAACTTGTTTCTACAGCTCTGTCGCCTTCGGATAGAGCCCTCAGCACTTCGGGATGAGCTGACAACAAGGCGAGGTGGTCGTCTACCTCTAGCTCCGTAGGAGGTGGCGCTTCCAACAAAGCTAAGACCTCCTGAGCTTCTACTCCCAAAGGACGCAAAGAGCAGCTATGGCAGATCATGCAGTAAGGAATCGCGCAGTAACGAGAAAGATAGGCAGAAAGCTTTTCTTTGAATACTGGCGATAAAGGATTACCTAGATAAGCTAGCTGAGTCTGGTGCCATAGGTTTTCTAGGACTTGAGGATAGGTCTGAGCGGGACCAAAAAAAGGTGGTACAAAGCCTAGTTGCTTTTGAATATGAGTTTGGATGTCTTCACTGGGCCGCAACCCTAGAGATTCGCTCGCCTGCAGCAGTTGATTGGCCTGACTCAAACTTAAGCGCTGACGTCTGAGTTCTAGCTGAGCTACTACTTGATGGCTCAGAACCCGCAGGGCTTCGATCTGATCAACGTTTATCTCTCTAGGAACATAATCAATGACACAAAGTGTTCCTAAGTTAAAGCCTTCAGGAGTCGTTAACGGCACCCCAGCGTAGAAGCGAATGTAGGGTTCCGTAATCACTAAAAGATTTTGAGCAAAGCGGACATCTGACAAAGCGTTGGGGACGACCAAGATGTCATTTTGCAAAATTGCGTGAGCGCAAAATGCCAGATCTCGCGGAGTTTCGCTAATGGACAAACCAATCTTTGACTTAAACCACTGGCGATCGCGATCAATGAGACTAATGAGAGCAACTGGCGTACTGCATATGCGGGCAGCTAAGCTAGTTAGTTCATCAAAAGTAGATTCAGATTCTGTATCCAAAATCTGATATTGCTGAAGAGACTGTAGTCTCTCTGTCTCATGATCTGGACAAGCAGCTTTCATGAATTTTTATGGTTCCTGAAGAAGTAGTGCTTTGCTAAAGCCGTGGGATTGGTTGTCTTGAGCCAAGCCCTAGATCTCACCAACATATCTAGCGGACCTGTCTATCCAACCTAGATCAATAAAGGCTGAACAAATGGCATGCCACCCATCGGTTTAAACCTGTAGCGACTCCGTACATACCCGTATATAGTGCCCATTTAGGGGGAGAGTTACCTTAGCTAGATGGCTGAATCTAATCCGCTAAAGTGCAATGGTCGAAGCTCGAAGCTTACAAGACCAATTTGGAAGGCTGTGCTCGTTGACTTTGAGTAACTCAATTGAGTCTGATTTATCAGCTGATTGGTCTAATGGTTCCGTAAAAGTTTTAAAGTTGGAACCTGAGACTATCGGGCTAAATCACCAGCATGGCTACTACAGCTTGGACTCGCCGTCACGTCATTTCTTTGATTGATTTTTTTCCCGCAGAGTACGACACAGTCTTACAAACTGCTGCCAGTTTTCGAGAGGTTTTATCTCGGCGAACCAAGAAAGTTCCAACTCTTCAGGGGCAGGTAGTTGCTAACCTGTTTTTCGAGCCGTCTACACGCACTCGAAGCAGTTTTGAACTTGCGGCCAAACGTTTATCCGCCGATACTCTTAATTTTACTCCGGGAAATTCTTCTTTAACAAAAGGAGAAACGATTCTCGATACGGCCAAAACCTACTTGGCGATGGGTACCGATTTGATGGTAATTCGTCATCAGCAGGCAGGAGTACCCCAAGCGATCGCCGATGAGATGGACCGTTTAGCCTCGCTAGTTGGGGTGCTAAATGCCGGAGATGGGCAACATGAGCATCCCTCCCAAGCTCTGCTCGATCTATTCACAATTTGTACCCTGCTCGACCCAGAACGACCCCGCTTAGATTTATTGGCTGACAAAAAAATCGCGATTGTCGGAGATATTTTGCATTCACGGGTGGCGCGATCGAACATCTGGAGCTTGACGGCCAGTGGCGCGGAAGTACATTTGGCTGGACCTCCGACGCTTCTGCCCCAACTGTTTGCTGACTGTGGCAAAGACCGAGCGGGCAAGCTATTTTTGCACTGGAATCTAGAGCCCGCTTTGCAAGATGCTGATTTTGTCATGACGCTACGGCTGCAAAAAGAACGCATGACCCAGCATTTGTTGCCTAGCTTGCGAGAGTACCATCAACAATTCGGCATTACTCGCGATCGCCTCAAGCTCTGCAAGCCAAATGTCAAAGTCCTTCATCCTGGCCCTGTGAATCGAGGGGTAGAAATTAGCTCCGACTTGATGGACGACCCAGAGTTCAGCTTAATTTCGCAACAAGTCACCAGTGGCGTGGCTGTCCGAATGGCTTTGTTGTACTTGATGGGCAGCGGCAAAGCTTAAGACGTTTGGATTGGAGAGAGCGGCGGAGAAATTCTGCAATCTCAATCCAAAACTTTCTCTGTTTCACGCAAAGATCCGCACAATGGAGGCAGGACGTTCTACAAAGCTCATGCCAATGGATGCCGCTACCACCCTAGCCATTTCTGCCCCCACTTCCCTAGACGAGCGAGACAGTTTTGCTATGACGTTTGCACCACTCTCGTTGGATGAGGTGTATCAGTTAGCGGACGATGCTGCCAACGGAGCGATCGTGGTGATGAGTGGGATGGTGCGTAACCAAACCGATGGCAAACCTGTGGTTGCATTGGAATATCAAGCATATGAGCCAATGGCGATCGAGGTTTTTAAGCAAATTGCCACCCAGATTCGGCAGAAGTGGACAGACGTAACGCGGGTGGTGATTCATCACCGCACTGGGAAGCTAGGAATTGGAGAAATCAGCGTTCTTGTTGCTGTAGGCTGTCCGCACCGCACTGAGGCATTTGAGGCATGTCAGTTTGCGATCGACACGCTGAAGCACAACGCCCCCATCTGGAAAAAAGAACATTGGGCCGATGGTTCTACCAGTTGGGTGAGCATTGGTGCTTGTGAACAACCTGGTTCAGATTGCTAAAACACTCATCTCTTAATGTCCACTGCATGGCGATCGCATTTTCCTTTTATTGCAGCGTGTCCGACAGGTCCTATTGCCTCTCTGTCTTGCAGCATAGTTGCGATCGGCATAAAGCGAACAAGCGATCGCATCTATTTTGTTTTAATTCTAGGAGCTAGAACTAGTGGCAGATTGGCATTGCCTGGCTAGTTCAATACAAGTGGCGATCGCGGCGTTGGTTTTGATGGCTTGAGCATTAATGTGAGTGGGGCTGGCTTGGTAGCCCTCAGCCTGAAGTAGCTGGATCAGGCGATCGCGAGGCGGCGGGTCCATTTTGCCGCGCCGACCAATTTCTCCCAAGCCAAAAAAGTAGGGAGGTAGGTCTGCTTCAGCCTGCATAGTTTGTAGCAGTTGCACTCGTTCTGGCCAATTCCACTGTTGGGCTAACTGCTCCATTCGTTGCAACATGGGGCGCTCGTGTAGGGAACCGAGCCACATTGGGCCACTGAGTGTGAGTGGCTCTGGTGAAGCGTGGTGGTGGCAAACAGCACGGCTGAGTTGACGCCAAGACACCGTTTCATAGTGGCCGCAATGATGGCAGTAACCCAGAAATCCATAGTGTTTTAGCTCAGAACTAGGATGGGCTAGAACTCGCACCATCACCCGGTAAACCTGACCATTAAACAGCGAAAAAATTGGTTGAATACTTAAGCCCTTGTTATTGGCTTGTTGTAGAACACTACCAAGTAACAGCCGCAATCCCTGTTCATGCAAAGCAGGATGCCAGCGGGCGTAAGCCCCATATACTTGCAGGCTTTTTTCAGGTTCATGGCCCGAACTGGTGCGTCCATCGGTACTCGTTAGATAGAGCAATCCACCAATTTTTGTTGCCCAGAGACTAGTGCTGAAGTGGGGTGCAGGACTGCCAAAACTATCTACATCTACTAAGTCGTAGTAGTCTTGCCGTTGATAGCAATTAAAAAAGACGCGATTGGCATCTTGATAGGTGATTTGATAAGAACTTGGCTCTAAATAGCTAGCTAGATTTTGGCTTAAAGTCACGTTTACTTCTGGGTTGGCATCATTCGCCCAAACCCAATCTGCTTGGCTCTCTAGCACATACCGTAGAGACCGCACGCCACAGGCGGTCATAACGTCCAGAACTCGCAGTTTTCCAGTATCAGCTTTATAAATCGCAGCGGCTAACAACCCTAGGTCTCGGCCAATTTTGCTCTGAGAGCGATAGAAAGTATTGCCGATTTGAAATTTGACTTTACCCTCCTGCTGCCAAAGTGAATTTAGATTCATTTTTCTTGATTAACTTTAATTAACTAAAAAATTGATCCCAAATCAGAAAAGAGTGGTTAAAGCTTTAATCTGCTTTAGTTCTCACAGTTAATAGGGAATTATAAAAGTGCGAAACAGGATTTTTTCTCGCACAAATTCATTGCAGTTTGTAATATTTTCGTGAGTTAAAAGCCCTAATCTTTTAGACTAATTTTCGATTCAATGCGTAATCAAGGACACAATGATGCCAACGCTCCTCTGGCATGACTGGTTGGTTTTGCTATCATTTTTTGCTTGTCTGGCTGGTCTCGGCTTGCTGGTTGGCATGCCTCAAGATCAAGGGGAAGATTTCGAACAAGCTGAAAGCATGCTGATGCTGATGATCTTTACCTACTGGGCTGTTCACTGCGTCGCTTTGGGCGTGCAGAAATTTGCCTTGCCTGACTGGGAAGTTCTGTTGCTAAGCCTGAAATTCACTGCAATTATTTCTTACTTACTCACTTTTGCCTGCATGATTAGCTTGCCGCTGAATCGTTTGGCCGTCGTACTGCGTCAAGTTGAGTAGTGCCAGCTCAGTAGAATAATGGCTTTGTTAAGGCTGTTACTTCGCTAAAACCGTAGCGATCGCACTTTCCAAAACTTCCTGACTTAAGCTCGTCAAAATAAACACTTCCTGTACCGTCTTACCTTGTCGGGCGAGCACCTTAAAACCGCCGCGAATCGGGACAGAAATCTTAAGCCTGAGCTTTGGAGAGTGCGCTCGTACGGCACCAATTACACCAGGAGTAATCGTTTGAATCCCCTCTTGCTGAAGCAGCCGTTCCAACAACGGAATCAAGCCCGGAATGTGGGTGGAGTGGTTGAGAACAAGCCTGCCGCGAGAGGGGTTACCCATTGTTTTGCCAGTTGAGGTGTGCTGCGATCGCCGAGTTCAAGCACTTTTCAGCATAGAGGAAATCGCAGCGACCGGAGAGTTTGAGTTAGGCCGCTTCTAGAGGAGCCATCGTCAAACCAGCGCGGCTTAGTTGCGTGTGATAAAGTTCCGCCTGCTCTTGCGGCCCTACCCAAACCACTGCCTGACCTTCAAAGTGAATTTGATTGGTCAATTCCCAAGCGCGATCGCTAGTCATAAACGGGATGTACTTAATCAAACACTCGGTGACATGCTGAAACGTGTTGAAGTCGTCATTCAGCACAATGATTTTGTAATTCGGGTAAGTTTGACGGGTAACTTGACCAGCCTTTTCAGGCGCTACCGTAGGCGCAACGGCTGCAAAATGGGAAGCTGCCGTAAGTACCAGATTCATAGGCCGTTACCGGAAACACTTTTAACAAAACTACGTATTTTATCCTAGTGCAATTCTAGCGACTTACCATCGCTTCAGCCTCCGGGGCAAAAATCTATTTCCAATCCTCCCATTTTTCATTGAAGATCGAAGTATCAGGGAACGTAATTGGATTGCCATTTTCCGCCAGCCGACGTTGCAAAAGTTCGAGTTGTGGCTCTGCTCGCGGTAATTGGTCAACCAGCTGATAAGGCATGATGCCCTTTTCGAGCGCAAAGGCGGCTGTCGTGCCTGCTGCTGCGCCTGAAGACCACTCAAATGAATGTACCCGGTAAGCTGCTGCGGCAACGTGGCTAGTCGCAATGCTCTTACCCGCCACCAGCATGTTGTCAATTTTTTGTGGAATCATGGCTCGTAGCGGCACTTGGAAGGGGTAGGCATTACCCGCCCCGCGTCGTTCTCCTGCTCGCTCAGTATTACCAGGTTGCTCAGGCGGACTCTGAGTCATGCAGGGATGGAAATCGATCGCATAGTGCCCAATCCCAACCGCGTCTGGATAAATGGTCGATCGCGTCCGGCGGGTCACTTTTTCAGACGGCAATTTGCTACCTACAAAAGACGTAGCTTCTAGGCCTGCCAAAGTTGCTTGCAAGCTGCGATACATCTGGGGTGACAGTGTTTTGCGGTAGTACTCATCTTTGAAATAATCCTGTCGAGAAATATCTACCTCCCAAACCGTAAAGCCTTGAGGCTGCCCCCAAGACGGACGCCCAATAATCCGGCGACCCTCGCGGATGTAAGGATACTTAGACAGACCATGAGCAGTCCCCATGGGGGTATCAAATCCTGTCAGGTAACGGTGATTGGGTTGCGGTTCTTTTACGCCTGCTCCGAGTTGAGAGTCGGTTGTACCTGCGACTAACCAATGGAAATATCCTTGAGACAATTCCTCAGCTCGCTGGAGGCTTTCAGTTCGTAAGCCACCCATCCACGCTCCTGGTTGCAATTGCCCCGTACTGGCAAGTTGATCGCGGGTGTAGACAAAGTTATCGGTTGCGGTGCCAGGGCGATAATCGTTCCCCCAAGTCCAGTTCTGCATGGAAATATCACCAGGGGTAACCGCGCCAGTGTTCGACTGAACCTTCACTTCTTGGCGAGTGGGGTTTTGGTTCAGAATCCGGCGGTAGGTGAAGACAAGCGGGAAGCTAGCCAACCGGGGCAATTCGTAGCTGTAGTACCCGGCGTAATTGGGGTAAAACGCAGGCTCAGTATGCCGTTGGGGTTGCTCCGTAGCCTGCATAGCAAAGGTGTAGGTAAAGCCTTGAGTGCAATACGGGTCACCCGCTTCACTAGAGGAAGACGGTTCTAGATAAGAGCGAGGATCGATGCCCAAGCGATAAGGCACATCAGCTAGTGCCACCAGTTCTCCGGTTTCGGTGGCATCTACCACATACCATTGCGGAGCATTAGCCGGGGATTGAGTGGTTTGAGATTTAGACGGTTTTGCTGGAGCTGGCACAAACCGCACGATCGCTTTTTGAAACTGGGCTGAGTTTTCGTAGCGATAGGCATCTTCAATCGTTTGGGAAAGGGGCAAGGCATTGAGCGGACTTGCACCAGGAGCAGGCCGATGCTGAATGGCGATCGCTCCTTGAATCTGTTGTCCAGCTCCGACAGGAGTTGTGTTTAGCTCCTTAATTACAGTGGAGGGAAACCACTTCAGCGTCCCCTTCCCACGCTTAGCAGCACTCTGCAACTCATCGAACAAAACTTTGTGGCCGTCCCGTGGCAAGAAACAAGACTCGCTGACCCAACAATCACCCGGATTGAGATCGCCCTTGTAATAACGCTCTAGACGTTGCCGCAGTTCTAGATAGCCGCGCGGATAGAACAAGAGCGATCGCTGAGTCTGCCGTTCATCCAGCGCTGAGGTGCCTTGAGCTGAAATTTGCCCGCCGACCCAATCTGTAATCTCGGTCATGCAGACAGTGCGTCCTGCCAACAAAGCTTCGTAAGCCGTTGCTACACCCGCCAAGCCACCTCCTGCAACTAACACTTCGCAGGTCACAGTTTGGTCAGGAGTTCGAGGAGGAGCCGCGATCGCAGAAGGGGGCAAGAGTTGTAGGGCTAGGGTAGCACCCATTAAAACTTTGCTAATGGAAGAAAGACGACGTTGCATCACGAGAAAACTGTAGGGGACATGTAGGGGGTTAGCGATTCGCAGCAGCCAGCGCATTTAGCAACCCATCTAGGGGAGCTTTGCGACTAACACTCAAGGCACTGCTGCTTAAACCTGACTACAAGGCAACACCTTAAGTTTCGGAGTCTGAGCAGAATCCCTACAACTCTACTGCGGACTCACTAATCACTCAGACGCAGCCCCTGGTTTTACCTGAAACTGAATCAAGCGTATTCATGGCTTGCCAATGGGCAGATTTTATTGCAGCAGAAGATCTAGTCCAGATTTGCTTATTCTCTTTGCCTACATTTTTTCTCTTCTAGAACTACCAAAAAAATTAAAGTTATGCAGCCGATTCGCAAATGGCAGACCTTAACTTCACGCATGGTCTTTGAGCACAAATGGTGCCGAGTCCGCCAAGACACCGTGAGACTAGCCAATCAACAACTAATTGATGACTATTTTGTGGTGGTTCGGCCTGATGTGGCTTTGGTGCTCGCGATCACTCCGAACCAAGAAGTTGTGTTTGTGCGGCAATATCGCCACGGGGTGGGGGAAATCTTATTAGAACTCCCAGCGGGCACGTTTGACCCCGAAACTGAAAGCCCAGAAGTTGCTGCCGAGAGAGAGCTGCAAGAAGAAACAGGTTATAAAGCTGAGCATTTGGTAAAGCTGGCGACGCTCCATGACAACCCCGTCAAAGATACTAACCAAATTCACTTATTTCTCGCGCAAAATGCTTTTGTTTTTGCTGAGCAAAACCTTGATATGACTGAAGCCATTGAAGTTGTTTTAATCCCGGTGGAAGAATTATCAGGAAGGATATGGAATGGAGAAATTTGCGTTTCTGGAACGATCGCCGCTTTATTTTTGGGTCTGCAATTTCTCAAGTCTTCAACTCCACTTGGACCATAGTTTTTATTTCTTTACAAACTCAGCTATTTTTCCTAAAAAGCAGTCTCAGCAATTCTCCTAGAAACTGAACAGCTACTTCTAGAGATTTCTTTTTTAGAGAAATAAAAACAGGTTAAGAAATACTAGTATCTGCGTCTATCTTGGGAGTTATTTTCTCTCTACCTTCAGGTATACTTGGCAAAATCACAATTCCTTAAGAATTGACTTAGTGCCCAACATGAGCGACTTGAAGTTAGAGCAAGAAATCGAAAGAATGGCTTTGGCTATGATGATCCGCAACACTCACGTCGGTAGAGATCTCATAGCCAATCTCAAAAGCCAATTAACTCTTGTAGAGGTAGCAGGAGTATTGCTCGTCAGTTTTGAGCGTTTAATTAGTTTTGACACTGATTCCTTTTTTTGGGCAGTTGAACACTTAGTTCCTGCCGATGTGATGGCAGAAATCCGCAGCATCACCTCTCCTGCGATCTACCAACGGCTAATCGGTAAAGGCTTTTTGCCCGGTAGAGATATCAGTGTGAGCGAAAACGGCCAATTACTTCTCAACGAGCGGGCCAAGACTGTATTAAGCCCTTGTTGTCTCGTGTTGATCTAAGCCTGGGTAGCCAACTGGTCCCGAGTTGGATTCACTAGTACACCAGGTTGCGATCGCTGAGGTTCTCCTAACAGCACCACGGAACAGGCCAATTGTTGAGCGACTTGAGTGGTGACATCACTGATGTCAAGTCCAGCGTTAGTCCGACGGCGGAGCGATCGCAACACCACCAAATCGCAAGATTTAGCAGCCTGCACAATTGCCGTCACGACATTATCACTACTCACCACCTGAATCTCTGGCTTCAGTTGGGGTGCCCATTTCGCTACGGACATCGCTAATTGTGATTCAGTCCAAGCTCTTTTGCCCGCCGAAGCTCGGCGATCGGTGATATGGAGCAGCGTCACGGTGGCTTGATTGGCGGCGGCTAGCATTTGAGCAAATTGCACCGTTCTGCTAGACGCAGATCCCAAGTTATCAATCGGCACCAAAATACGCTGCATGGTGCTGGGAGAGTTTAACAGGCGGGTAATTGCGACTGGACAGTGGGACGACCAAAGCACGCTGTCTAGCACATTCCCGAATAGACGAGCCCGGAACCCAGTGCGCCGTCCCCAACCCATGACGATGAGGCTGGCATCTTGTTCTCGGCTAGCACGACTAATTCCTTGAGCGATTCCATCATCAATTCGCAATAATGGCTCTGCCTCAACTCCGATCTCTCGGCTGACAGCTTTAGCATTAGCTAGTAAGGCTTCACTGCGCTCCATTGCTGCACCGATGGTGGGAGTATCCATGTTGACTTGAGCCGTGGCGATCGCTAGAGGGACAATCCGCCCCGACTCATAGAGAGCTAGCATCGCTGCCATCTCAATTAAATACTGCTCGGTTTTAGGGTTATAAACCGGAACCACCACCGTAAAAGGATGATCGGTTGTGCCAGCACCCCAATTACTGGGCGTAGTATCAGGCTCCAATGTCGTGTCTGAAGTAATCAGCTTGGGAGCAACCCGACTCGTAATTAATGGACCCAACGTAGCAGTTACTAGCATCAACACAATGACGCTATTCAGCACGCCTTCAGTCAACATGCCAGCTCGATAGCCTACCAAAGTTGCAGCCAAAGTTGCCCCTACTTGAGGCATCGACATCGACCACATCGTGAGCAATTCGTCTTGGTTATAGTGATATAACAGTTTTGCGCCATAGGCAGCCAAGAACTTGCTAATGATTAAGCCAGTGACGATCGCTAGAGTTAACCAAATCGAGGAGATGCTGGCGATGAAAGCAGGAATATCAATCAGCAGACCCAAGTTAACAAAGAAAATTGGAATAAATAAAACGCTACCGACAAATACCACTTTTTCTTTAACGGGGCTTTGACCGACAGCATCATTGACTGCCAAACCTGCGAGGAAAGCCCCCACAATCTTCTCGACTCCAATTAATTGTGCGCCCAATGAAGCTAGGAAGATGGCTAACAAGACGAATAAAAACTGATTGCCTTCGTCATCTCCAGTGCGTTTAAAGAATTGACGACCTGCCCAATCAAACCCAAACAGCACCACTACTGAGTAAATTGCTAGAGAGCCGAGTAAGATTGCTAGTTTGGTAGCGGTAAAATCACCCGCATTAATCCCAATACAAATTGCCAGAACTAATAGTGACCCGACATCGGTAAAAATAGTCGCTCCAATCGTCACCGTCACTGCCTCATTGGACACCACCCCTAAGCGGCTGACCATTGGGTAAGCTAGCAAAGTGTGAGAAGCAAACAACGAACCGATCAAGACCGAAGCGTTCCAGTCAAACCCAAATAGGCGACCTACAACCGTGCCAAATATTAGGGGTATCGCAAAAGTCAGGCTACCATACCCAATCGAACGATATTTTTTGCGGCGGAACTCTTCAATATCGACTTCCAGACCCGACACAAACATTAAATAGAGCAACCCAATTTCCGCCAGCAGGCTGAGCGTTTCTGACTCTTTTTGCAGCAAGTGCAAGCCATTCGGCCCTAAAACCACCCCTGCTGCTAACAACCCTACTAAGCCTGGTATCCGGAACCGCTCTACTAGGATAGGTACAGTCAGAATTACTGCTAGGAGAACCGCAAACGAAACGATGGGTTCCTCAAAAAATTTCAAAATCGATTCCATAGAGCGTCCATTAAAGTGAATGAGTGCCAGCAGCTTCCAGGCATTACGCGGAAAGCCTTGCTTGAGTGCTAACTTGTCCGCATCATTCCAAACCTTAAGGCTCTAAAGGAAGAAGAAGTAAATACCTATAGGTGGATCTGGCTCAAGATTACTCGCAGGCGATCGTAATCATCTTTGAGTAACACACTCAAAGTGCGTCCCGCATTCACTAGCCAAGTGCGATCGGCTTGGCGTAATTGATAAATCTCTCGAATGGCTGCCGCAGTTAACGCATCGACTGGGGCTCCATTTACTTGTAGCAAAGCTCGCAAAAAATCTAGCTTTTCACTAAAGTGCAGCACTTCCTCTGATTCACAAACATATACTGCTTGGTGAATTTGTGGCGGTCGAGGCGGCAAGTGCTGATAAATCGTTTCACTCAGGCGTTGTGTCCCAGCTACTCCAGGTTCGCAGGGCCGAAATCCAACGATCGCAGCCCGAAACTCTGTCTTCAGCATGGCAAAAATCTGGGGTTGCTGCTCGCGTAAATCTTGTAACGACAACCCTAAAGCCCGAGCCCGATGCACTGAATCAATCGGGCTCGTCGTGGCATGATACACCACAGCATAAACGTGATTCCCCGACTCTTCATCAATAGAGCGTACCCAACTGCCAAAAGGCGGCATGACCGGAAAACTTAAGTCCTCCGGTTCCAAGCACTGCGCCAAAAACTCCGTCGTTGCCGTCTCAATCACTTCAGCAATGTGATTCGGTGGACGATTTTGGTGAGCAAATTGGGGTAGGGGCAACCGCATAAGTGCTACTTCGCTTTCTTGCGGCCCGCAGTTGCGTCTACCAACTCTAACTGCGATAAACGAAACGTAACCAACTTGTCCCAGTTACCTCCTTCAAACAAGACGGCTGCCTTGCCATCGGTTACACGCTGCACAAGACCTTGGAAGCCGTAGTAAATATCAGAGGTGCTGGTCACACGAACTGCTGAGCCAGGCAAAATCATAGTGTTCAGTGAATAGGTGTTCAGTGAATAGGATGGAGTGACTGGAGTCGCTTCTCTTCTAAATAGCTTACTAGTATTTCACCGTGTTAGTTTTGGTTGTTGGTTAGGCGAGGCCCACTCAACAAATCCAATTGAGTAAAGTACTAGCAGCTAGCCTAATTCTGCCGCTCTAGAACTTTAGCCTTTGGCGGTAATTTGCCACCGATTGCACCAAGCCGATCGCGACGAAGTTGGTTAAGAGTGCCGATCGCCCATAACTCATCCAAGGCAGGGGAATTCCAGTTACGGGAGCCAAGCCAATAGTCATCCCGACGTTCACGACAACCTGGAACACTAGCATGGAAAACACACCCACTGCTAGCAACGAGCCGAAGTTGTCCTTAGCATTCTGCGCCACCATAATCAGCCGCAGGCAGACCAACCAAAAAGCGAGCAACACCAGAAAAGAACCAATAAAACCAAGTTCCTCACCAATGGCGGAAAAGATAAAGTCGGTATGTTGCTCTGGGATAAAGTTGAGCTGCGTCTGAGTGCCTTTCATGAACCCTCGGCCCCACCACTCGCCCGCTCCGATCGCAATCCGAGATTGAATCAAGTGATAGCCGCCGCCCAAGGGGTCTTTGTCTGGATCTAAGAACAAAATTAGGCGGTCTTTCTGGTAATCCTTGAGCAATCCCCAGAGAACATGCCCTAGCGCTCCAGAGATCAGGTTAACAGCCACTGCCCCTAGCGCTCCGAGCCTAGGCCAAGGCAAGGTCATCCAGGCGATCGCCCCCATCGCCACCACCCAGATAAGCTCCAAACCCAGCAACCAACTAGAGAAAAAGACATTAAACAGGATGGCTGAAACAATTGGAGAAATCAGCAGCACCAGCCAACCAGGATTGGCGTTTCCCCAATAGAGCATGCCAATGGTAATTGCCCCAAAGACCAGCGACGTACCCAAATCTGGCTGCAAAAAGACTAAGCCCCAAGGCAGCGCCGTCACTGCTAAAGTCTGAATCGCCGCAGTCAGGGTGGAAGCAGTCTGCCCGTGCAACATGGCCGCCAAGGTGATAATCATGCCTAACTTGGCAAACTCAGACGGCTGAATGTTAAAACCAGCAATTGTAATCCAGCGCTGGGCTCCCAGAGCCGTGGTGCCGATAAACATAACGGCTAGCAGAGATGCATTGGTGATGCCATAAATTACCCAACGCCACTGCAATAAGTTTTCGTAGCGGCACCTAGAGATTATTAATGCCAGCACTAACCCAATGCCGCCGATCAGCCAGTGTTGCCACCAGTCTGTCCAGCCTTGATTCAACTCGGTACTATAAATCATCACGCCACCGAGGAACGTGAGACCAATAGGGAGAAAAAACAACCAGCCGTCAGTCTCTTGCCAAGGTTGAATTAAAGATTTCCAGCGAATTCGGGCTAGCGATTTCTGCAACATGTTCTAGCAAATGGTCAAGTTTAAGTCGAAGGCTGTTAGGGAGGTAACTGGGTTGTCCCAATCACCATAAACATCTATTACGCTGATGCCAGCGCGGCGACAGAAACTTTTGCCGCAATTTGTTGAGCAATTGCCTTTAAAGCTTTGGCTGAGGCTGAATCAGGCTCACCAATTGTAATCGGTAGGCCGCGATCGCCTCCTTGTCGGAGCGGAATTTCTAGCGGCACGCATCCTAGCAAAGGTACACCCAGCTCCTGAGCCGCCTTCGCTCCACCTTCTGAACCAAAAATGTCATATTGGCGATCGGGCATGTCAGGAGGAATAAAGTAGCTCATGTTCTCTACAATGCCCAAGACAGGCACTCCCATTTGCTGGAACATCTTTAAGCCCCGGCGGGAGTCTAACAGCGCGACCGTTTGCGGGGTAGTGACAATCACCGCTCCAGCCATCGGTACTGCTTGCGCCAGCGTCAGTTGAGCATCTCCCGTCCCAGGTGGCATATCCACAATCAGGTAGTCTAGGTCACCCCACTGCGTCTGATAGAGAAACTGCCGAATGATGCCATTCAGCATTGGCCCCCGCCAGATTACAGGCTGGTCAGGGTCAATCAAAAAGCCCATTGAAACCAGCTTAACGCCGTGGTTAAAGGCAGGCTCCAGAATATCTCCTTGAGGGCCTTTAGAGACCATCACTTGGGCATCAGCTAGACCTAGCATCGTCGGAGCGTTGGGACCATAAATATCTGCATCGATCAGTCCTACTTTGGCTCCCGCTTGGGCCAGGGCTACTGCCACGTTCACTGCCACAGTGCTTTTGCCAACACCACCCTTACCGCTAGAAATCGCAACAATATTTTTCACACCTTCAATGCCAGTGCGATCGGGCAAAGCCTTCTGGTGGGGAGTTTCGGCAGTTACCTCGACTTCAACTCGCTCAACTCCAGGTAGAGTTTTGACTGCTCTCTGACAATCTTCCACAATAAATTCGCGCAAAGGGCAAGCAGGTGTTGTGAGCACCAAGGTAAAGCTAACGGTGCCATCTGCGATCGCGACGTTGCGAATCATATTCAATTCCACCAAACTCTTGCGAAGTTCGGGGTCTTGAACGGGGCGTAGAACTTCTAGAACTGAATCAGCATTAAGCATACGAGATTATAAATTCTCCACCCTAACTGCAACGGGAGGATATAAGGTAAATGGCTTTGTCCTCTAGTGCAATCTTACCGTTACCGAGGGTGGATTCGTGTCTGTAGGCGATCGCGACTGCCGAATCGCCTATCAAAAATCAAAACAACTATTTCCGGGCGATCGCGTCCTGGCATCGACTGGCACTGTGGATAGGGCTGCTTGCTCTGCCGCTTGCACCAATTTTGTTGCCACCCTAGCTGCGTAAGGTTGAGTCAAGGACCAAATTAAAGGGGAAAGCCAACCGCGCAACGTCACTGAATAAGATACGCGAGTCCCACAAACCGTTGATTCAACCTGGTAAGTAACACGTTCTTCCACCCCAGGAATTGCTAAAATTCGGACGCTGAGTAATTCTCCTGGATTCACCCGCTCCACAAAAATCCGAACTGGAATCGGACTCAAGCGCGTCACGGCCCGATAAATTAGCCCTGGTTTCACGACCAAGCCATGCGGGACATCAGTGCTAGCCAGTAAAGGATGCCAAGACACATCGGTGAGGTCACCAATCTTGCACCATAAGTCTTCTACAGAAGCCGTACTGAGCGCTTGATAAGTTCTCACTAAAGAATACTGAAACCTGATCCGATGACGCCGAAGTCGCAGTTTAGTTAAAAATTTTGCCATTTTCGTTCCCGCATCGAGTCACTTCAACAGGTTGGGATAGCGCGATCGCTGCCTAGCTCGATCCTAACAATTGCGATCGCTCATCTCGGATCAGCCATCATAGCGATTGTCACAATCAGGTGCGATCGCACTAAAGATAGATCAACGACGCCACGGATTTTGTGTGTTATTAAGCCATTTAAGCTGAGGTCTAGCAGGCAAGATCAACGACCTTCGCGCCCCCACATTAATCCAACCGCAGAGAATAAGTTTCAGGGTAATCCAGGGAAAAGTTAGACTGCTAGATAATGTTGTAAAAACGTATCAAGTTCGCCAATTTTGTGCGGCTATCTGTTAAGCTTTTTGCGATTCTCTCGATAAAACTCTATAGAAGTTTACGCACTGAAAGGCCTTGAAACTGGGTCTTGATGCATTTCACTCAGCCTAACTAAGCCCAGCTAAACTTCGGGCTGCGATCATTTTTAACTTCTGTTGAGATTCCAGCACGCCAGCCAAAATTTTTAACGGTATTGCACTGAAGGTTATGACTACTTCTTCCACTCCTGAGGCAACTGCATCTAAACTGACCCTTCCTACTGACTCACGGCAGCAGGTCAGCCAATTCTTGAAAGACCTGCAAGATCAAATTTGCCAAGGTTTGGAACAGCTAGACGGGCAAGCAACATTTCAGGAAGATGCCTGGGAACGGCCCGAAGGCGGTGGCGGGCGATCGCGGGTGATGCGAGAAGGCAGAGTGTTTGAGCAGGGAGGCGTAAACTTTTCTGAAGTTTGGGGTACTCATCTTCCTCCCTCCGTGCTGGTTCAACGACCAGAAGCGGCGGGTCACAAGTTTTATGCCACGGGCACTTCCATGGTGCTGCACCCCCGAAATCCCTACATCCCCACGGTGCATCTCAACTACCGTTATTTTGAAGCGGGTCCCGTTTGGTGGTTCGGTGGTGGCATTGACCTAACCCCTTACTATCCTTTTGCTGAAGATGTGGTGCATTTTCACCAAACTCTGAAGCAAGCTTGTGATGCTCACCATCCTGAGTACTACCCCACCTTTAAGCTGTGGTGTGACGAATACTTCTACTTAAACCATCGCCAAGAAACGCGAGGCGTTGGCGGCATCTTCTTCGACTATCAAGATGGACTCACTAATCACTTGTATCGCGGTCCAGCGGCAGACGGCCCAGCGGCACTCCATAGCAATCAAGTAGGTCAGATCGGTAGCCGTAGCTGGGAGGAAATTTTTAGCTTCATTCAGTCCTGCGGTCAGGCTTTCTTGCCCGCCTACGTACCCATTGCCGAACGCAGACAAGGTACTGAGTATGGCGATCGCGAACGGAATTTCCAGCTTTATCGTCGGGGTCGTTACGTCGAGTTCAACTTAGTCTACGACCGAGGCACCATTTTTGGTCTACAAACCAATGGCCGCACCGAATCGATTTTGATGTCTCTCCCGCCCCTCGTACGTTGGGAGTATGGTTACGAACCAGAACCCAACACCCCTGAAGCCGAGCTGTACCAAACCTTTCTTAAGCCGCAAGACTGGGTTAACTGGTTTTCTCCCGCCTCTGAGAGCTGAGGTAAACTACGGGAGGTAGGACTGCGATCGCCAGGAATTTTTCTGCCCGATCTGTTATAAACCTCTGCCACCTGCCAACTATAGATAAGGCGCAACTCGTGTCTAACTCGGGGAGTCTACAGACTTAATAATGGGTGGTACCCATTAATCTACTGATCAGTAGCTCAATTTTTATTGAAGTTGCGGCTGCTCCTGATCTTCTCAGTTATTGCCAGCACCAGTTCATTTCCCAAATACCCATTATTGCTAGGGGAGGATCAGCGATCCCAATGGAGCAGAGAACTTACACAACCCAAGACGGTACTACAGTCATTGTCTTAACCCCCACCGGACGCTTAGACATTACAACCGCCTGGCAGTTTCGCTTAAAGTTACAGGAATGTATTTCCAAATTGAGCCGCCATGTAGTGGTGAACTTAGGCCAGGTCAATTTTATTGACAGTTCTGGTCTCACCTCTCTGGTTGCAGGGATGCGTGATGCGGAAAAAGTCAAAGGCAGCTTCCGTATTTGTAACGTCCATCCAGAAGCCAAGCTAGTCTTTGAAGTCACCATGATGGACTCAGTTTTCGAAATTTTTGAAACTGAGGAAGAGGCTTTAGAAGGCGTACCTAGAGGCATTGCTAGCTAAATATATTGATTTAATTGAACTTTGCCATAGCCGCAGATGCACAAATCAAGTTGCCTCAGCGATCGCTTGGTCGTGGTGCTCAAATTCACCACCAAGGTAGTAGGCTAAGGCCACTCATTCAGGTGAAAATTTCAGAGTAGGCGAGTCTCTGCAATCTCAAATTGTAGAATACAGAGACAGCCCTCCTTGATTGGCGTGCTGTTGCCTTGGCAAACCTCCCGCCAAGCGAGACAATGAAGTTACTGATCCCCTGAATGCTTCCTGTGAATAACGTTCGCACCGTCTCCGATACTAAGCGCAACTTCTATACGGTTCATACCCGTCCCATCAACTCGATCTATCGACGAGTGGTGGAAGAGTTGATGGTAGAAATGCACTTGCTTTCGGTCAATGTTGACTTTCACTACGACCCAATTTACGCGTTGGGGGTTGTGTCTTCCTTTGACCGTTTTATGCAAGGCTATCGCCCTGAGCAAGATAAAGTCTCAATTTTTAATGCCCTTTGTCAAGCTTTAGGAGCCGATCCTCAAAAGTATCGTCAAGATGCTGAACAATTAAAAACTTTAGCGACTCAGGTGTCGGCACAAGAGCTGATTTCCCCCACTGGGCAACTTAGCAGCCTAGAAGGTGGTCAAGCGCTCCAAGAGACCCTGCAAGCGATCGCTGCCAGTTCTAAGTTCAAATATAGTCGCTTGTTTGCCATTGGCTTATTCACGATTCTGGAGTTAGCTGACCCAGAAATGGTGAAGGATGAAAAGCAGCGCACTGAGTTCCTGAAGCAAGTAGGAGCCACACTGCACTTGCCAGAGGATAAAGTGCAAAAAGATCTGGAACTCTACCGCAGCAATTTGGAGAAAATGGCTCAGGCGCAAGCAGCGATGGAAGATATCCTCAACGCCGATCGCAAGCAACGTGAGCAAAGAGCACAGGCCAAGAGTGAAGCAGCCATTGCTGATGCTCCTAGAGACGAAGCTCCCTCCGCTTAAGGCAACCTCAACTAACCCTCAGCTAGCTTGTTCGATTGGTGAAGCAGGCTAGCTAATGACTAGTCCAGCAACTAGCTGCTGACAGAGTGAGTTCAGTTCCTGCTCGTTGTTGTGAATCGTGTTTTGAGCGATTCGCTTAAGGAAAGCAATATTTTCGGGGCTGGCATTATCGATGTGGTTACCGCGATCGAGCTTACCGAGAGCATGGAGTGAAGCCTGAAAACGGTAGTAGCGCTGTGGGTTTTTCTCGCTAGCTAGCAACTCTTGCAACTGATAGTCTACGGTGTCACTGACGCCATCTGAAACAATATTAAAAATAGGGCGTGCCCACTCCAGTAAGCCCCAATTTTTGATCTGAGCGTAGTTGAAACTGGTGGTTAGTTCACCTGTGCCGAGTGAAACCACCAAAAAATCATGGGCTTCTGGGTGATTTTTTCTGGCTTCCACGTAAGCACACATTGCGGGATTGTTAGCAAACACGCCACCATCAATGAAGGTAGAGGGCAGTAAACCCTGGCTCGATTTAGCTTGTAGCGGCTCAAAGTAAGTCGGAGCAGCAGAGGTGGCGCGAGCGACAGTTGCCATAGGGAAATTGCGATCGCTATCTGCCTTCGCTTTGCGACTTTTGAAAAAATAAGGACGCCGCAACTCAGTATCGTAGCTGGGCACCAAAACAGTCTTTAGCGCTTGGCTCAGCATGGTGTCGCCAAAGTACTGCCTGAGGACGGTTTCGATACCAATTGCTGGATATTTTTGATTCACTAAGCCGCGTATTTTACTCAGCGAAGACTTGGGGAAAATCCGTGCTCCTTCGGCTTCGTATAAATGTACGAGATTATCTGCCGAATAGGCAGGTTTGCCGCTGGCGTTGGGCTTAGTTAAACCTAAAGCTAGGATGCCCCCGGTCGAGGTTCCAGCAATGACATCGAATAGCTCAGCGATCGCTTGGCCTGTGCGTTTCTCAATCTCGGCTAGGAGCATCGCCGGAATCACACCCCGGATACCACCGCCATCAATCGCTAAAACTTTAATCAGGCGAGACATAGAGTTTCCCTAGAAATAACTAATGCGAACAAGTGCAACACTTTACACCCATGGATTTATAAAACTACTGGGTCTACCTACTGTTGTATCTAGAGAACTTACGGAACCGCGATCGCGATTCGCCAAGTTTTTAGTCAACAGTAACTAGACCCAGTTAAGAATTACTCGTTAGCCACTCCAAGGAGCGGGCTGTAAAGTTTAGCGTCTACCGCGTACAGGTACCTTGTTCAGGTAGTCAATGTCAAAAGCAGAAATCCGCTGTGCATAATTCCCTTTGGGTGCGATCGCAGCTGCAACATCCCGGAAGCGACGAGGATCGCCTTCAGGCAACTGCCGATCTTGGAACTTGCGAGTGTAGAATTTCTCCAAGGTGATGCGCCAGTCGGTGGTAGCAGTTCCAGCCACTTCCTGATAGTCTTCGCCGTAGCGAGGCAGGAAGGTAAAGGGCCGATTCTGCATCCGCTTCCGCTGATAAGGGACGGTGCTGTCCCCAAAGTTTTGGGTGTACTCTTCGCTATCTACTAAGGCATCAACGAAGCCGTGGAAGCCTAGAGTACCAATCTTGATCGACCAAGCGATCTTTTCATCTTGGTTGTAAGGTTCACGACCTAGCAAGCGCTTTAAGCAAACTTCTACCAAGCGATAATTATCATTCACGCCTACCACTAAGGTGTAGAAGCGCTCTGATTTCGCCAATTCTCGGATGAAGTCACGAACCGTAATGGAGCCGTTTGCCAAGCGAGTTTCTAGAGTCACTTGACGGTTAAATCTCAGAACTAACTGTTCGTTAAAGACTTGACGATAAGCTGCCCAAATCAACTGGCGCAGTTCTTCGGGAGAGCTGACGTTCTCCGTCCGATAGATGTAAGGGGTGTCCTCGTTTTGGTCAGAAATACCAAAGCTACGAACCCGGTGATTTGGGGCAGTTGGTTTGTATGCAAGTAACGGCAATGCCATGCCAGAATCTCCCTTATGAAAATAGTTAAAAACTTACAATGCCTAGAGCGTGCAAACTGGATCACCCGCAAACTGCGTCGCCAGAGGAATTTGCCAATTCCACGCCTCTCTTGGATTGTACGCTTTTAGCGGATCGGAAAACCAGCGGATGTATTGATCGAAGCGAGGGTGCCTGTGGGCTGCGCGTCGCGAGTGGTATTCGGAATCTGGATGTTAGCGGTTTTTACGGTCACAAACTTGGCTTGAGGCAGCTTGAGCGAGCGTGCCATCTCCAAGAAGTTATTCACATCGCCCCACTTGTAGCGATCGCCTTCTTCCTTATCGCGCCAGTAGCTGTTGTAGCGTGGCGTGACTAAATTGAACGGGCGATCTTTATAACGACGACGCTGATAAGGCACCGTGTTGTCGCCAAAGTTTTGGGTGTACTCTTCGCTATCTACCAAAGCATCCACAAAGCCGCTCAGGCCTTGGGTCGCAATCTTGATGGACCAAGCGATTTCTTCGTCTTTGTTGTAGGGAGCACGGCCCAACAAGCGCTTGAGGGTCAACTCCACCACGCGATAGTTGGAATTGGTTTCTACCACTAGCCGCCAATACACATCGGACTTAGCCAAGCCCCGAATAAAATCGCGGACTGTAATCGCCCGATTTTTCAGTTGAGACTCTAAAGCGGTTTGGCGGTGGTTACGGAGGGTTTCGTGCTCACTAAACACCTGACGATAAGCAGCCCAAATGATTGCTTGAATATCATCGCTGGCGCTACCGCTATCTAGCTTATAGATATCGGAATTATCTTCGTTTGGCACTTCATAACCAGCAACGCGCTGATTTTGTGAAGAGGGTTTGTACTCTAGTAGAGGAATTGACATCAGTAAACTCCTGAATAGTCCTGTAAGCGATCGCCCCGATTCATCAGTTTGAAACGTGGACTGAGTTAGACCTTGGGTTGAGTCGGAATGTAACGATAGGGCAGTGCTACATTCGTCCGCTTCACAGTGGGGGGGGGTGGCACATCATGGGTAGAAGCAGTCTGACCGGAGGTATAGGCCGCTGCGACACCCCGAGCCTGGTCAGTTGTCCGCTGATAGTTCACTTGAGGCACCAAGATACCTTGAGCCATATTCAAGAAGCTTGCCGGAATCCCTCTGCGAATGACTTGCAGATCGCGATCGCCCGCTTGGTACTGCCGACCTTGAGCAAACGCACTACTGCTACCTGAAGTAGACTTCTGAATCCGCCAGTAGTCGCTGTAACGAGGAGTCACTAAGTTGAAGGGTCTCCCCTCCATGCGTCGGCGCTGATAAGGCACGATGGAGTCACCAAAGTTTTGCTGATACTCATCGCTATCTACGACAGCGTCAATGAAGCCGTGCAAACCTCGTGTGGCAATCACAATTGACCAAGCGATTTGCTCATCTTTGCCGTAGGTAGCCCGCCCTAAGAAGCGCTTGAAGGTAATATCAACCAAGCGATAGTTCGAGTTGGTGTCGGCAACTTCGCGACGGTAGACATCCGACTTTCCGAGGGCACGGATGAACTCCCGCACAGAAAGCTGACGGTTGCGTAGTTGCGACTCTAAGGCGAGTTGACGGTACTCTTCTAGAATTAAGTGCTCACTGAAGATTTGGCGATAGGCCGACCAAATCAACTCTTGCACATCAGACTGGGAAGCAGGTTCCCTAAAGCGGTAAGGCTGAGGGGCATCTTCATTGGGCACCTCGAAACCAGGAACCCGTTGATTCTGGGTTTTGGGTGCAACTTCAAGGAGTGGAATAGACATAGGTAACGTTTACCACTGTATCGAGGAACAGGTATCGAGTAACAAAAAATGACAGCCGATCGCTAGCCGATCGCTGCCAACTGATTGCTCAATGCGTTTAGCTGTTGCTGAGCCATTTCAGCTCTAGCACGCACAGCTAAGTCGGCATCGGTTTGAGCAATGTGATTGAACTGGGCTAAGATTCGTGCAGCCAGCTCCACTTCAGTTGCCTCTCCGGAGGAGGCTAAAGCTTGGAGACCCACTACCGCTGCATAACGAATGTCCCAATCTGGATGCTGGGCTAAAGCCAACAGTGACTGCAATGCTCGCTCTTGAGCTGCTTGGCGTTGTTCATCTGGAAGTTGAAACCAGTGAAGTTGCCCAATTCCCTTAGTCGCTGCTCGACGTACACTCGGAGCAAAGTCAGTTTCTGCGGCATTAATGAGAACGTCTAAAGCTTGAGGGTCTGCGATCGCGGCTAAAGCTCGAAACGAGTAAGCCCTAGCACCATAATTGTAATCATCTAACCGCTCAATTAAAGGTTGAACTGCTACCGTTCCTAACTCAACCAACCCTGCTACCGCAATCACTGCCGCTTCGGGATTGTTGTAGCCCAGCGCTGAAATAAGAGTGGGAATGCCTGCCTCTAGACGAGCTTCTGCCAAAGCTTGAACTGCCGCCACTAAACTAGCGGGAGTAGCCGCTTGTTCGATAGCAAAAATCAGATCAGAAGCACAAGCAGAATGGGTCATGGCTGTATCAAGTTCAAGAAGATGGGCAATGGATTGTGAGGGAGATCAATGAACTAAGTGCTGATGACCTCAAAATCCGTAACCGCCTACAGCAATGAGTCCAGCAAATTCATGACTCGCTCAGTAGACGGTGAAACCAAGACAGCCTCTGGCTGCTGCTTAAGATGGTTTTCTAGCAAGCTTTTGAGGGCCATTACTTTAAAGCTATTTTCGACAGAAGCTTGGGCGATCGCTTCGGCTCCTGACAAATAACCACTCGCGCCAATATCTAGCAAAATCATGCGACGCATTTTCAGATCGCTATTGCCTAACTCTTGAACCAACCGTTCTCCATAAACTGGATCCTGAGTGAGCACATATAAAGCTCTTGCCGCTCCATGCCGTACTCGATCCAGCGAATGCTCTAAGAAGGGTTTGATCAGCGGCACCGCCTCTGTTACTTTTAAGGCTTCTAAGGTTTCCATTGCTGCCTCAGCAGGTTGCGTCAGGTGAGGTCGCCCTGGAAATAGCTGCACCGCTGCCACACCGCCTTCTAGCCAAGACATCAAAACCGGAATGCAGGTGCGATCGCCCAACATGCCTAAAGACTGAGCCGCAGCCTCGCGGACATAATAGTCAGGGCAGTCTAGACAACCTAACAATCCTGGTACGGCCCGGTCGTCCGCCAGTTTCCCCAATGCCCGAACCGCATTTCGCCGCAGTGGATAGCCTCCTAGCTCAGTGCGATCGGCTTCATCCTCTAGGGCGGCAATCAGAGCTTCCACTACTCCAGGTTCGCTTTTGGCAAACTTTCCCAGCCACCAAGCAGCATAATAACGGAGACTCAAGTCCTCATGAGTTAAGTTAGCGATCGCTTGCTCAACAGTTAAAGCTTCGCCGCCAGAAGACTCAGTGGGTTGTGACTCAGATTCAAAAGACTGCTGTAGGCTGGTTTCGGACATGAATCTAACAGGTTCAGCACAGGAACAGGGAACAGACAATGGCACCCAAGTTAACCTTTAGCAACGGGTGCGGCTGTCACGTTATCAGCTTCTGCGGTCGCCTCAATATTCTGATGCGCTGCTGTCGCCTCTGCTTTTGCTTGAGGATGATCAGCAGTCAAAGGCTGAATGCTGACAATTTTGCCGCCCAAACGATTAATTCGCTGCATCTCTTCGCTCATGCGACCGTAAGGCACAGTCACGTAAGTGCTGCCACTACGGCGAATCGGATAGCTGAGCTTATTAGAACGATAGGTTTGACGCAAACCCCGCACTTCAACCCGAAACATGCGGCTAGCAGAATCGTCCACCGAGGTATTGCTTCCTAAGGAACTTTGACCAAACATAATTGCAACAACTCCCTCATCAAAACTTAGAGGATTAGCTCTGGGACGAAATCAACCCAGTGTGAATCGAACCAGTGTGAATCGAATGGGAGCAAAAAGCTTCACTCCCTAATGCCATAGACACTAACTAAGCAGAGACTGAGGTGATGTTGACAATCTTGCCGCCCAAACGGCTAATCCGCTGCATTTCTTCATTCATGCGACCGTAGGGCACAGTTACATAGGTGCTACCGCTGCGACGAATCGAGTAGTTGAGCTTGTCAGCTTCTTCGTTTTGACGCAAGCCTTGAACTTCGAAGCGAAACATGCGGCTAGCGGAATCGCTTAAAGAAGCTTTTCCTAAAGCAGTTTGACCAAACATCGTTACAATAGCTCCTATGAAGTTGAACTAGATGATTGCAGGCAGTAATGGCAAGCTCATTAAATTGATGCCTGCCATTACCGTCTTTTCTTAAAGACTTAATTCAGTAAGATGCGATCAGCAGCCTTAAGCAGGCGTAACGCTGACAATTGTGCCGCCCATGCGATGAATCTGCTGCATCTTCGGGAGCATCTGCTCGTAGGGAATGAGATAAGCAACACTGCTGCGACGAACTTTGGGATATCCAGGATTGCGAATTCCTATCACCTCTAGACGATAAATCCGTCCGCCTTCGCCCCAAGAGCCACCCAATGCCTTGTTGGGAGTGTCATCACCAACGCTGCTATGGAAGCTACGGCTACCTTCACCCGTAGGCTTCACGATGCTAGAAGCGCGGTTCTGAGCCAACTCGCGGAACACGTGAGGAGCTTTACCTGCAACTTGAGCGCGATCGCTATTGGCATAACCCCGATAAAGGCGGAACATGCGGGTAAAGCCCGTGGTTCTAACACCAGGATCAACCGAAAAGCCACGGTAGTAAGGAACTACGTTGTTGCCAAAGTTATCTTCGTATTCAGCGCTGTCGATGTAAGAGTCGATTTCAGCGTCGTAACCTTTTTCGTTGTAAAGGTTAAGGTGGAAATTGATTTCGTCTTCTGAATAGGGAGCACGACCGAGCAAGTGCTTGTAATTCAGTTCAATAAAGCGCGTATTGGAATTAGGAAAAAGAAATTTGTTTTTATAAAGGTCGGACTTCGCGATCGCCCGGACAAACTCCCGCACCGTGATGTTGCCTTGACGGAGTTGAGACTCGCTATTACTGAGGCGCTCAGACTTCATCACGTAGTCATTGCCTAAAACTTGGCGATAGGCAACCCGGATTACGGCCCGGAGATCATCTTCTGACCAGTCTGGACGTAATTCTACTCTGGTCGCATCAAAAGCAGAAACACCGAGCTTCCCTGCTGCCGCCAAATTGGACGCTGCTAAACCGCTCATGCATGCCCTCCCAACACAAAAGATTTTCGAAGATTCTTATATTCAAATTGAGAAAAACAATGCCCGGGAAGATAAACAACTGCTAACACTCGCCAGCACTTGCATATCTTTCCGGGCCATGCGTTCAATTAGCTTAGAGCGTTGATCGCGTAGTCGATGTAAGCGTTAGCTTCTACAGCAGCTTGTCCGGTGATACCGTGGTTAGCTTTGATGTGCTTCAGAGCTTCAACGTACCAGCTGTTGGAGAGGTCGAAGGTCCGGTGCATTTCATCTAGACCAGCGAGGAGGTACTCATCCAAAGGACCTGTGCCACCAGCTACCAAGCTGTAAGTGATGATGCGCACGTAGTAACCGATGTCACGAGCACACTTGGACTTACCACGAGCATCAGAAGCCATGTTGTTGCCAGCTTGCTGAGTGGTGTAAGGGAATTTCTGGTAAACAGCATTAGCTGCACCATCAACCAACTTTTGAGCATTGCTGGTCAAAGCACGAGCAGCTTCCATAGCAGCAGCGGCACGCTCATAGCGACCATAAACTTGGTGCATCTCAGCGTTGCTGAGGAAACGGCCTTGAGTATCTGCTGCGGCGATCGCTTCGGTAATGGGGGTCTTCATAGTTACGGTATCTCCCTAAATATCCTGTTCTGCAAAGTTTTTGTAGAAACGTATTCCGTGACTTGGTTGAAACAGAGGCTTAATTAGCCAACTGCAGCAGCAGCGCGGTCGAAGTAGCTAGCGAGTTCGGAGACCAACGCACTGCAATCGCCCTTGGTGATACCGTTGGGGTCGTTAGCAACTGCGATCGCAGCATCTTTCATTTTTTGAACGCCAGAAGCCACAGAACCACCAGGTACACCTAGAGCTTGGTAGGTCTCGCGGAGGCCATTCAAGCAGCGATCGTCAAGAACACTGGAATCACCAGCGATGGTTGCGTAGGTTACATAACGCAAGATGATTTCCATGTCGCGGAGGCAAGCAGCCATCCGACGGTTGGTGTATGCGTTACCGCCGGGTTGGATCAACTGAGGCTGTTCTTCGAACAAAGCGCGAGCTGCATTAGCAACGATGGTGGAAGCGTTGCCAGTGATGCGGTTAACAACATCCAGGCGCTTGTTGCCTTCTTTAACCATGTTGGTCAAAGCATCGAGCTGAGAGGTGCTGAGGAATTCACCCTTAGCATCAGCCTGAGAAACAACCTTGGCGAATGCATCTAACATGGACTTTTTCTCCTAATTTTGACTTGAGTTTGAATCTGGATTCAGAGCTGGGATGTTAGTTCAGCCACTTGAAGCTGCTCAGGTAGCCCAGAAAGGTTGCAACAGACATCAACCAAAACTATTTAGCTCTCCCACCCTCTAACTCGTTACCGACGGTAAAAGTAAAGGCAATTTAAGAAATCTGAGAAAATTTCATATTTGTATGAGAGAACTCAAAACTCAATAACTCGGCGCTTTGGTCAACTTTTGCCTGTTGTTTATACCCTTCAGGTTATTTTTATACACCGCGGTAAAGGCTTTATTTATTACAAGTTATTAAAACCAGCGAATCTATGCGAACGATTAATTCAAATCCTTATCAATCAAAGGCTTCAGCCGACCATTAACCAGAAAATTCAAAACATTTCGTTACATTTTTGCAGGGTATTTATACTTAGTTACTGCTAATTAGTAGTTTTATAGATTCTTAATAAAACCTCAAAACCAGATATAGCAAAGGATCTAAATTTCGAGTTGTTTCTCGCAAACTCGGCTCTTGTGTAGATATGTGTAACGCAAATTTTCGACTAAATCTTTAAGTTTGGTAAAGCAATTCGTTTCTTTAAGACTTCTAAGAGCGTCTTAAAAACGGGCGGAGGAGGGGCTGTCGCTTCGATCCAGTCATTTGAGACAGGGTGCTGCAATCGGAGTTTCCAAGCATGTAGTGCTTGACCTGGCAGGTTTACACCGATAGGGCGCTGGGAACTATAAACCGGATCTCCGACGATGGGATGACCTATATGGCCACTGTGGACCCGAATTTGATGAGTGCGGCCAGTTTCTAGCTGAAAGTGCATCAGCGTGTAGTTCCCCAAGCGCTCCAATACTCGCCAATGGGTCACAGCTCGGCGTCCTCCCTTTGCTTCCGCAACGATCGCCATTTTTTTACGGTCTACCGGATGCCGACCGATGGGCAGGTCAATGGTGCCACTTTCGGCGTTGGGGGAACCGTAAACCACAGCTAGATATTCCCGGCGAGCCGTTTTTGCTTTTAGTTGGGCTTGTAAATGGTGATGGGCTTGGTCAGTTTTAGCGATCGCGATCGCCCCACTGGTGTCTTTATCGAGACGATGGACAATTCCTGGTCGCTGCACGCCGCCAATTCCAGGCAGAGTATTTAATCCAGACAAAGTTTGACAGTGAGCCAGCAACGCGTGTACCAGCGTGCCTGATTCATGCCCCGGTGCGGGATGGACCACTAGCCCAGCAGGCTTATTCACAATCAGCAGATGGTCGTCTTCATAGAGAATATCAAGGGGGATGGCTTCAGGTTGCAACTCCAGCGGTTGTGCCTCAGGAATCTCAACCTGTACGCGATCGCCCATCTGCACCGTGGCTTTCTTGGAGGTGCAAACTTGACCATTCACCTGCACTTGGCCTTGCTCAATCAGTTTTTGCAACCGAGAACGAGACAAGTCAGGCAGTTGCTCCGATAGCCAGCGATCGAGCCGTTCCCCAGCCTGTTCAACCTGTAAATTAACTTCTGAAGCCAAAGTAACCAGCCCTCAAAACCGAATCATGGATGCGCTTCTTCCATTGTCGGTTGTGCAGCTGCTCCAAGACTATTTGCAGTTGCTATTTACTAGAACGAGGAATAAGTTCTCACTTCTCACTCATTACTCATTACAGCCCACGCCTTACCCCCAACTCCGAAGGTCGAGAACCAGAAAGCAGCCCATGTAAATTAACGACCGAGCCAATCACCGCGATCGCCGGAGCACTAAACTCAGCGGATTCCATCTGGGCCACGATGGTGCTGAAGGTGCCAATCAGCTCTTCTTGGTCGGGACGAGTGCCCCAGCGGATTAAGGCGATTGGAGTTTCTGGCCCTAGCCCAGCGGATTGCAGCTCACTCAAGATATGGGGCAAGTTGTGAATGCCCATATAGACCACGATTGTTTCTGAGCCGTGGGCGAGCGCAGCCCAATTTACCTCTGGACGGTACTTACCAGCGGATTCGTGACCTGTGACAAAGGTGACAGAAGAACTATGCGATCGATGGGTGAGGGGAATTCCGGCATAGGCAGGCGCAGCAATTCCAGAGGTTACCCCTGGCACCACTTCTACTGGCACTCCTGCCTGGATTAAGTCTTCCATTTCCTCACCGCCACGCCCGAACACAAACGGGTCGCCTCCCTTCAAACGCACGATCACAGCTTGAGTTTGAGCTTTCTCAATGAGTAATTGCGTAGTTTCTTCCTGAACTAAGGAGTGCCGCCCTCGCCGCTTGCCTGCATTGATTTTCTCAGCGCGGGGATTAATCAAGTCCAAAATCTGCGGACTAACCAACGCATCGTAGATGACGACATCGGCGCACTCCAGCAAGGTCTTGCCTTTTACCGTCAGCAATCCGGGGTCTCCTGGCCCTGCCCCAACTAGATACACTTTACCGAGGCAGGTTCGAGTCAGAGCAGGCGCAAGGTTAGCTTCAGCAGTCATAGAAGTTTTGAGGCAAGCGGGGAGAGGAGGAACCGAAAATCGTGCACCAACTGAATTGGCAATGTTTCAGCCTAAGAGAGTTGGTTTCACAAAACTGAAAGATTTGATACAAAAAATACCCAATTTTGACCTGCTATTTGCTAGCAAGTTGCATAGGGCGATCGCTAGCTGGGGACAGCACTCAAGGCAAGGTCTAAAACCAGGGAGGCTAAAGCTGGGCTGGTTCCTATTGGCTCGGCCAACGTGAGTTCTATCTCTGGAAATTGCCAAGACAGCCGAGTCACTAACTGAGCGATCGCATCTGTGATTCCCCCAGCGAACAAGAAGTAAGGCAGGATGCCAACTCGGTGATGTCCCATCTGCATCAAGTCAGCCACAGTGGATTCCAGATTGGGTGGAACTGACCAATAAGCTGGCACAGCTTTCAGTTGCGTGGCGATCGCCTCAATGGGCGCATTTGCCTCAGGGCGGCGACTCCCATGCGACAGCAAAATCCAAGCATCCACGCTAGCCGCAGCCATCTGATTTGCTAAGAGTTGCACCAAGTTCGGGTGCGTGCCCAGGTAAGGGCAAATCTGTAAATTAAGGTGTGAATCTAAAGCGGTTTGAGCCAATTCCACTTCGGTAGGAATGTCTTCCATCACATGCACCCCAGGCAACAAAAATAGGGGAACTAATTGCATGAGTGAAGATTCAATCTGAAGCACTTGCTGCCGCTTTAAGGCCAAAATGCGATCGCCAAATTGTTGAATTTGTTGATGTAGAGGCTGAGGGCCTAGCTCTAGGCAAGCAGTTCCAACTAAAGGCAATCGTGGATTACAAATAGTTGCTGGAGTTGAAGCAACAGTCGGTGTGAGCCAGCCTTCTGCTGAGTAAGGGCTACCAACATAACTTAAGCGCGGTGCCACATCTTGGCCCTCATCCCATAAGTGATAGCGCTGTTGAATCTCTTTGCTGACCAATAGCGCTAACTGTTCCACCGCGATCGCAGGCCGAGGATCACGGCTACCATGAAACACCAATAAATAGGCAGAGGGTAAGTTCAAGAGTGCGCCGAAAAGATAGAGGTCTTCTTTGTAAATTGTATCTTTACAATCTCAATACTTTGTATAAATAGTCGCTGTTTATCTCACAAATCTGCAATTTCTACCACTCAAATAGAACGGCGAGTAAAACAATTTAGCGCAGCCTAATTTCTTAGGGTTGTGACTGAAATGGATGAGCTGAAGAAAACAACAAGCTAAAATGCAAAATTCTAGTCAAAGTTACAACTTTTTTAGATTTAGAACTTCTGGCCAAAAAGAAAGGTGCCTAATGGCACCTCAGCGAAGTTTAGCGAAGAGTGTAATTGGGTTTACAACCTTTTGGCAAAACCTTTAATTACTCGAATTAGCTGCCTGAACAAAGGCCAAAGTTAGGCTGTCGTGAGTCAAGAAGTGAGCCAAGTGGAACGCTCGGTCTTCCGTCTTCAGCAGGATTTGCTCATAGAGGTAGCGGGTAGCGCGATCGCCTAGGCTTTCAGCTTGACCTGCTTGACGACGTAATAGCTTGATTAGGGCTTGCTCCGCTTGCAAGTCGTTCTCTACCATTTGACGGCAAGAGAAAACCCCATCCGGCTCTGGAGTAAAGCAGCACAACTCTGCCAGCTTCGTAAAGCTAGCCACTGGCACACCACCCAAACCATCTAAGCGTTCGCCCACATCATGAGCATGGCCTTGGACAGCTTCGTAACCTTCCGAGAAAAATTCGTGTAGGGAATAAAATTCTGCACCTTCAACAACAAAATGGTGCTTTTGATATTGCAGATAGAGCGCCTGGAAACTTGCGAGGGCAATATTTAGCCCTTCACAGACAGGAACAGTTACACTCCGCTCCAGCAAAATTGGATTATCGTAAACCTGGTCAACAGAACGTAATAAGTTTTGAGTTTCAGACATTGTTTCCCCTCCCGTGTCACTGTCTTCAAGACTGTGAATAAGCCCAATTTACCATGCTGATTCTGATAGTCAACACAGAGATTTATTTCTATTAGGAATGATTGTCAATACACTTAGGAATTCTGCTGGAGAAAACTTTACTCAGATCGCGATCGCCCTTATTTTCGTAGACCTTCAGCTTCAATTAAGTGAGATTGATTCACATAAATAAAATTTGGAATTTTATAATCTCTACAACTTTCCTGGTGGATCTCAAGCTGGGTTTACTCCAGTTTTCTTCACAGGATGCGGGCTACATTCAGTTAATTTTGTCGCGATCGCTTCCATATGTCGCCACCAGTAGGAGCCTCCTACCCAAACTCGTGAAGGTAAATGGCCGATCGGCGCGGAACGGTTGAATTTGAGGCTGCTATAGCTAGAAGTGGAGTTGTGCAGAGGCCAGCACACTCGTTGGCAAAAGCTGCCGTAATCTCCACCGACACTTTGATAGACCTGGACTTGCACCGTCCAACCAAACCGCCTCTGGCTGTGTTTCATCCACAAGCCATCGATCGACTGCAAGTCTTCACAGGGCAATTTGCTCAGGTCACCGGGCAGCAAATAGCGACCCAACGGCTTACCTAATGCTTGACAAAGCACAGCCCAAGTCTCTTGGTCAGCTTCTTTCCAATGGGCTGCGGCTAATAAATCTCGCAACTTTGTATAGTCCACTCCGATGGCTGAGCTTAACTGACCAGGGCAATGAGCTGGAGTAACCGCAGAGGATCGCGCTGAGGCCGAGGTGAGTGGCGATAGATGCAGAGCCCGAGCCTGAACCGAGGTAAGCTGACTCGTGATTTGACTGGCATTGATAGCTTGCAACACTTCATCCACTGACTGATAGCGCTGGCTGATAGCCTCTTGGAGAAGTTTGTCTAGAATCTGCCCCAAGCGATCGCTAATTTTGGTTCCCTTGAGCAAAAAATCGCGCCACGCCCAGTGGTTGTTGGCAATGTCGAACATATCTAACGCAGGTACTTGGGTCAGCAGATGAATGCAGGTGACTCCCAAACTGTAAAGATCGCTGGCAGGCACAACCTTACCTTTGATTTGCTCCGGTGGCATATACTCTGGGCTGCCAATAATCGTGCCAGTGCAAGGCGTAGGGCTAGCTAGAGATTTTGCCACGCCAAAATCAATCAACACTAATTTGCGATCGCTCAATGACTCCACCAGCGATCGAGCTGCTGGATCGATTCCTGAAGCAGATAAACCAGACCAGCCTGAGCTTCCCTGTGGCAACGTTGGAGTCCGGCTGTAGCGAATAATATTGGCAGGCTTAATGTCTCGATGAATGACTTGGTGCTGATGGATAAACTGCAACACAGGCAGCAAGTCTTGCAGCAATTCCCAAATCTTGCCCTCGCTAAATCTGCCTTGCTCGTGCAGTTCTTGAGCCAAGGTCTGCCCACTAATCCAGGCTTGCACCAAGTACAGCCGTTTTTCTTGCTCAAAATGGGCGAGTAATCTGGGAATTTGAGGATATTCCCCTAACTCTTGCAAGCGCATTGCTTCCCGGTGAAACAGCTCCACTGCTTTTGTGAAGTGGCTGCCTGTATGTCTTGGCACATGCAGTTGCTTAATAACACAAAGCGGCTTGAAGGGGAGATCCTCATCTATTGCTAAAAAGGTTCTACCAAACCCGCCTCGGCCTAACGGTTGGAGGGGCCGATAACGCTCTCTGAGTAACAGGCGACCTCCACAATGCTGACAAAACTGAGTAGCACTGGGGTTGGTCGGTCGTTGGCAATCCGGATTCAGGCAGTAGCTCATGGGCGATCGCGGATTAGGTAATGTTCTATACCTAAAGGATTTTTGAGCTGCTAGAACAATTTCTCACAATTCTTGAATATTGCTTCAGCCACTAAGCACTACAAGCGTTAAACGCAACCCGCTAGCTGACGCGATCGCCCTACCGTCTTTGGGCTTTGTGAATATAGAAAGTATTAAATGCCCCGACCGTCTCAAAACGGTAAGCGGGCAAAAAAGAGCCACCAAGCGAGAGATAAGGCGGCAGGAGTGAATTGATCGACAAATCAGTTTGGTAAGTACTAAAGAAGATATAGTCTTGGCGCTGGGTATTTTCAGCGATTAGTTGCTCCATCTCGCCACGATTGTTGGCGGCTAAGGAGAGACAGCGCTTTTGCAAGCCGAAGGCAGTGGGAGCTTGAGAGCAAATATTATCTTTTAAGTATGCGCCTAGCTGCTCAGCCGCATACTTGTTGTAAGCCGCTTCACTCGGATTGGTCACTGCTGAGCCAACTCCTACGCCTAGCAGAGCCACCAACCCGGTTAACAATGCGGCTGTCCTGACACCTTTCATAAAACCCTGCTAAGAATTGCTCTGCCGTGATCTGTGCTGAGTGAATCGCTCGATTTACCCATTACAGATTAACTGATTGCAAATCCAGTTTTTTTGCTCCCAGATCTGGAGAATTTTCTCAAAGGGGTGCTATACTTAGAAACGCAATGGCGAGCGTGGCCAAGAGGTTAAGGCAGTGGATTGTGGTTCCACTACTCGCGGGTTCGAGTCCCGTCGTTCGCCCTTATTTCAGCGACCAACGTAAATAGCTGATATAGATTTGATCTAAAAAGCACCTGCTTTAAGTTAAAGGGGTGCTTTTTTAATTAGGACGACTACGCTTGCAATTTCACGGGAGCTTGCAGGAGTTCGATATTCCTAATCTCAAGAATGCCGCTACTTTCAAATTCGATAATCACCTGAACTTTAGCAGGGGTAGTGTCTTGCTTGAAATGAGCGCGAATTTCAAACGAATGGAAATCTTCAGTTGGTGAAACGCTTTTCGACCAGGCTTTTGCCGTTGTTCCTACTTGCCTCTGCTTACACAAACCCAACTTCACTGTGATTGCTTTTTCGGTATGTAGTGCCTTTGCTTGAAATCGGCAGGCAAGAACACATTCTGGGTCAGTCGGTTCGGCGATTTCGAACAAAATGACTTTCCGTAGAGGCTCGTTGTCAATTAGGCGTAGAGAATTATCGTCATAAGCTTCAACCTTCCAGCTTTCCCCAACGATCGCAATGCCTCCTTTTGTGATGGTTGGGTCAGCCATCGTGAATTGGCAAATGAGGGTAAATGGTTCTGCGGGTTCAGGAACAGCGAGACGTTTTTCAAGCTCTTTGGCAGCTTCCTGCACTTTAGAACCAATCAAGCCTGTCAAATTCTTGAACAGTTCATCAAACATACGAATGATTCTAAAGACACAACGCTTTTATCATTCCCAAATTTAAATTATAGGCTCCTAATAAGTCAGCTTTTGCAGGGTTATAGACTAAAAGTAATGCGATCGCTCAGGCTTGACACTGTTATTTCCACTTCAGGTTTTATCTAAACTTTTTTCAAACAAAAATAGAGGCTTCTCTAGAATTTAAGAAACCTCTACTCATCAAGTTAAGAATTTAACGTTTTAGAAAACTTTGGCGACAGGTACGTTTTTATGGCTGTTTTCTTGACTTGAATCTTGAGCAGCTTCTAAAGCCTCAACACGATTTTTTAATAGAGCGATCGCTTGAGAGTTTCCTCCTACCGATCTGGGCACCACTCTAAATCTAACTAATAAGCTTTCCACTAACTTAGTGCGATTTTCTAAAACTGTAATTAGCTGGGTATTTAGTTCTGCCTTTTCTAAAGAAGGTGTAATTTGTTGTGTCAAAGTTTCCACACAATCAAGGCGGCTCTCTAGAGCAGCGATCGCCTGACGAGAGTCTTTCATATGCTGTCCCAAAGCACCTTTTTCTCCCAGATATTGCTCGATCGAATTAATCCGCTTTTCTAAAGCTGCCATTGCTTGATCGCGTTCACACAATCGTTCTACTAGGGTGCTAAGTTTCAGCAATAATTGCTCTGTCTCACTAGCGTTATTGACCACAGGTTGTTCTTCAACTTTGGGTTGAGGAGCAGGCTTAGGCTGTAAGCTACGATTCACGACAGCGGTTAACCAGTGTGCTACAGCCATAATTACTTCTTCTGCCACGACTTGCACCATCTTAGAATCTCGCATTCTGGAATCAGTAGATGGCTGTTCTTGCTCTTGCAGTTGTTTTTTCAGAAAAAGCTTTTGTAACCAGCCCATAATAATTAATGTGATACTGCTATGTCTCTACTAAACATTTAGAACATTTAAAAAATCTATGTTCATCAATCCTAGGATTGAATAAAATCACAATTTCCTATAAGTTTTTAGATTCAACTTCGTATTTTTTCTTACAAAAACCACCTACCAACTTAGTGTTAGCAGGCAGTTTTTTAAAGCAGATTAAAACGCAAAGCTCAAAAAAGTGTTTTAGCCAAAATAGGAATCTGGCAGAAATTGCAAGATTCAAGACTTACGACTCTGGTTTACTTGGGCTAACGGGTACTAGCTTATAAAGCATTTCCTCAGCTGGCACATCAATACTATCTTTGGGAGATTCCATGATGTCTTCAGACTGGTGCTTGATACTGTCTAAAGTACTTTTGACGGTGGTGTTAACATCTTCTGCCGTGCTTTTGACAGAATAAAATGTGTCTTTCACAGTACCGTTTACACCCTCAGCCGCATCTTTAACTGCATCTCCAACATCGCTGACCGTATCATTCACGCCCATAGCAACTGACTGCACGGCATCGCCAACTCCTTTAACCGTATCGTTGACCCCTCTAGCCGCATCTTTAGCGGCATCGCCAACATCTTTAACGGTCTGATTGATTCGACTGACTACACGCTTATTAGTTAAAGCACCAGCAATGCCGCCTACTGTAGCGCCTATTAAGGCTCCAATCATCACTTTTACTAAGCTACTAGTGCTGTCTTCCTCTTCAGTTAAAAGCTGATCGCTATTAGTCACTGTTATCACCTCCTTGGTTGCTCATTACAACGGTTTACTATTAGATCTCAGATGAATTCTTCTAAATACCAGTTGAACTAATGCTGGAATCAAAAGCATCAGTTGAACTAGCAGTGGGGTCAAATACTGGGTCAATGGGGCTAACATATCCACTTTCAATGCTGTCAAACTTTTGACTTGTGGATATTGCGTTGTCCTTAACCATCTCTTTACTTTGCTCTGCTACATCAGTAATTGATTGCTTAGCAGATTCACTAGAAACTTCAATGGAATGTGCTGCGCGTTGGATCGTTTCGTTAACGCCTTCGGCTGTTGCTTGCACTACATTTGCTGTCGCCATTCCTGCTTGCTTAGCGCCTTCAACAATACCTTTGGCTGCATCGGAACTACCACCAACCACAGCATAAGTTACACCTTCACCGACGCTCTTGGCTGCGTCTCCTACGCCTCTCGCAGTTTGACCTAAGCCTTCACCGATTGTCCTAAAAGCATTACTAACGCCTTTGATGGCATGATTAACACCTTCAGAGGTTTTTCTACCCGCTAGAGCGCCAGCCAATGTGCCTAGTGTGGCACCAATTAGTCCGCCTACTAAGGCTCTAGACAAGGCGGGGCTCATTGCTTTATCTACAGATTTGGCTTCCGTGGAAGGGCTATAGGTGACTGGCTCTTTTGGCACTTCAACTGCTCTATAATCTGCGCTTCTTTCTGTTGTGCCAGCGTAGGGTTGTGCGGTGCTTACAGAAGAAATATTCTCCTCAGGCTGAATTACAGATTGATAATTGTCTGCCATTACAACTGCTTCCTTTTTGGTGTCAAAAACTGTATAAAATTCGTTTAACGCCTGCCTAGAAGATGCACCCAAAATATTGCTTTATACAGCTTTAAGCAAAACTTTTTACACCTTCTAAAACCAAGCGTTGTTAGCGACAATTTAACAATAAGCAGTAAGTACTTAACTAATCTGCAGGGATAGATAGTATGGGCGGCAGCCTATCTACAGGCATAGATAGTGACTGTGATTAACGATGCAGCCTGACTTAACTCAGTTCTAGAATCAGCCAAAATGAAGTTGTCAAATTAGTGTAGGTAACCATTAATAATGAGGTTTGATTATTTCTAGCCTGCTGCTCTTAATGCCAATTCCGGAAATCAGGCTACAAATGATTGGCTGTAGGCGAACGGCCGTTCGCCCCTACGAATATCTGTAAATAGAATTCGGAGAATTGGTATTAGTACGTCTATTACTCTGATGAGATACTAAAAGATTGCCCTTGAAGCTATACTCAGAAGGTACTTTTAGCCATCTTCAATAGCTGAAATTAGGAGTATTTCAATTACTTCAATCAATATCGGCTTAGCAAAGCAGAGAAGTTTTACCTCACCCTCAATCTGCTAATTTAAGCACCAAGGCGATCGCTAAAATCTAGTTATGTTTAGCTACCTGTAAAGTGATCGCTGTTCAAATAAAAAGTTTCTGTGACATTTTAATGAAGGGAAGTAGAGAGTTTTAAGCTTTCCCTCTACTTCTAAATACGTCTTCTGTGGTTACACAAAAGTGCTTATCTTTTTAAGATTAAGCTTTTAAGATTAAGCAAGGTATTTATCTAGAGCGTTGGTGAACTCTGCATAGGGTTTAGCGCCTACTAGCGTTTCTGCTAATTCGCCTTGCTTAAAGATCATGATGGCAGGAATACTGCGGATGCCAAACCGCTTAGCCACGTCCTTGTTGGAGTCAAGATCTAGTTTGCAGACCTTCGCGCGATCGCTATAATCTATTGCCAGTTGATCGACTAAAGGGGCAACTAGTTTACAAGGACCGCACCAAGTAGCTGTACAGTCTACTACCAACAGTGGCTCGCTCTCTAAAAGCGTATTGAACTCAGTTTCGCCTTGAATATACGCAGCAGTCATAAGATTCTTGCAAAGATATGATTGTCCCACAGTTACGCTACGAAAAGCGAACCTGATCTATGGTTGGTATTTCTTGGTCTACGCTGATTTTGGTGGCAATTTTAATTGGGTTGGGGATTGCTTTAGTGATTTGGTTCTTGGGCAGACAATGACGAAACGCGATCGCATTAGTAAGCCTAAGGTTCTAGTAGGACTGACGTTGAGCTAACTCAGCCACAGCCATCACAAATTCATTAAACTCTAGCGGCTTGGAAAAGTACTTCTGAAACCCGACAGCTAACGCTTTGCTGTTTACTTGTTGGTCTAATAGCTTGGTGCTGTAATTAGTGATGGCGATCGCAGGAACAGCTTGTATCCTTTTTTGGTTCCCTAAAGCTCTTACCTCGGCTAAGAGCGACCAGCCATCTGTATCAGGCAACCGAATATCAGTAATGAGCACGTTGGGAACAAAGCATTCCATTGTTTTGAGCGCTTCGTAGCCCGACTTCACAGTGATGACTTGAGCCCCATACTGTTCCAGGACAAAAGTTAGCAACTCAGCAGTATCTGGCTCATCTTCTATCAGCAGCAACCATAAATCTGCTAACGGTAATGGCTGCTCAATTGTTTTTTGGTCTGCGGATCTGGACATAGCAGAACTGAAAAGCCCCTACTGACGCTGATTAGGAGCTATGAGAATAACTCCTGCTAAATTAATGGATTGCGATGTTATCCAGGAAGCCCCTAAGGAGTGGAAATACCATGAAGTTGGAAAGTGATATATATCACTCTTATGACCTGTGTGATTCAATCCACTTGTCCGACCAGTTACCGTGAAGTTTTTGGTTTTACCAGGGTTGCGATCGCTTGAATGAGTTCATCCGGTTCCACAGGTTTAGCCAAATGCTTTTGGAAGCCAGCTGACAGGGCTTGTTTTTGGTCAGAATCAGCAGCGTAAGCGGTGAGGGCGATCGCGGGAATGGGTTCCTCCAGATCTTGATCAATGGTTCTGACTTGGCGAATCAGCCGATAGCCATCCATTTCGGACATACCAATATCACTCACCAACACATCTGCTCCTGACTGGCGCAAAACCGCCAATGCCTCACTTGCGGAGGCAGCTAGCTTCACCTCAGCCCCTGCTTGCTTGAGGACTGTGCTGGCTAAGGTTCTCATATCGGCCTCGTCATCTACCACCAGGACTCTAATGCCCTCTAAGCTCGTTTCTTCTGAAACTAAGAATGGCTGAGGCTCTGTTTCGGTCGCGGCTTGCATCATGGGTAGTCGCACAGTGAAAGTTGCTCCCAATCCTTCGCCCAGGCTGTCTACTTGTACTGTACCGCCATGCAACTCAACGACTTGACGCACGATCGCAAGACCTAGACCCAAGCCACCAAACTGCCGAGTCGTGCTACTGTCCGCCTGCCGAAAATGATCGAATACATGAGGTAGAAATTCTGGGCGAATGCCTCGGCCTGTATCAATCACTTGAATCTGGGCATAAGGCGCGATCGCCTCTAAGCGCACTTCTACGTTGCCGCCAGCAGGCGTAAACTTGACCGCATTCGATAATAAGTTCCACACGACTTGCTGAAGTCGGTTGGCATCTCCCGCCACCAACCCCACCCATTGATCTAGCTCCGCGTGAATCTGAATCGACTTTGCCGTTGCGGCTAACCGCACTGTTTCGATCGCCGATTGAATGGTTGTCGCTAGGTTCACGGTGGCGACATTTAAGCTCAACTTACCTTGCAGAATCCGAGAGACATCGAGCAAATCTTCTACAAGTTGGGCTTGTAGCTTAGCGTTACGTTCAATCGTTTCTAGAGCTTGATCCGTTGTTTCTGGGTCAAATTGGCGAGTGCGTAGTAACTTGGCCCATCCCAAAATTGGGTTCAGGGGCGATCGCAACTCGTGGGACAACACCGCCAGAAACTCGTCTTTGAGCTGGTTAGCCGTTTCTGCTTGTTCGCGGGCGGTTTTTTCTCGATTCAGTAGTTCGGTTCGTTCCACCTCCACTCGCTTACGAGCTTCAATGTCAATGGCCGTGCCCACCCATTTGATAATGCGTCCTGCTTGGTCATGGGCTGGGCCTAGGGAAGCCAGATACCAGCGATATTCTCCGGTGGCTGAGCGCATTCGGTACTCAATCTCGCAGGGAGCGCCTGTTTTGCTTGCTTGCCGCCACTGTCGTCTTGTGTGAGCGTAATCCTCTGGGTGTAGCGCTACTTCCCAGCCGCAGCCTAGAGTTTGGGCTTCACTCAAGCCAGTGTAGTTGTACCAATAGCGATTGCAGTATTCAACTTGTCCTTCTGGGTCTAGAAGCCAAACAAACTGTGGCAGCGCTTCTGAGAGTAATCGATATTGCTCTTCACTTTGGTACAACGCCTCTTGTTGTCCGTTCAGCGTTGAAACCAAGTAGCGCAGAGATTGCGATAGTTTGGCTAGCTCGTCTCGCCCCTCCAAGAGCGGAATTGGTACTCGTTGGTCTCCTTGTCGCATCCGATTGGCGATCGCGGCAATTTCCAACATCGGATCAACAATGCGGCTGGCACTGAGCCAACTGAGGAGCGCAAACCCAACGCCACAGATTAACCCCAGTCCCAAAATTTGCCTTTGCAGTTTGCGAGCAGGGGCTAGCGCTACCTCTGCTTTTTGCCTCACTAGCACGAGCCAGTCCAAACCGGGGTAATCTCGATACCCTTGAGCGCGAGCAAATCCAGTTAGAAATTTTCCTTCCCCTGCCCAAGATTCAAGCAGATAGTCATTCTGGTTCGCTTGCACCTTCTGCACACTCGGTACGGTGAGGGTTTTGCCTTGCAAAGCATCTGGTCCCAGTAAGACTTTGCCGTCAGTACTCAGCACAAAAATTTCGACTTGGCTATGCTGTCCCAGCGGCTCCAGCAAAGACTTCTTCACTTCCTCAGCCCAGGCCCAACTAAGATGCGCTGCAATCACGCCTTGAAACTGCCCCTGCTCACTGAGCACCGGAGCTGCTAAGTCGAGAAATCTTAAAGGTTCGCCATTCGGATGTGGCAGCAGCTTAGCCAGCATGACGGCATCGTGAACATCGCCCACAAAAGTTTTGTTGCGTCCCTGCTGAAACACATCCCTCGAAGCAACACTAACCCCTTCGAGAATGCCGCCTGTGCTTGTAAGTACGTTGCCCTGAGGATCGATCAGCGCAATCCAGGCGTAGTCAGAAAAGGTGGATTGCAACTTTTCTAGTAGCGATCGCCGAGCTGGTTGCGAATAAGTTGCCTCTCGAATGGGTGGCAGAGCCGCCAAAATTTGGATCTCGCGGTAGCGCTCAAACATGCCGCGATCAAGCTTGTCGGCCATTTGATAAGCCAACTCGGCCAGAGATTGCCCCTGAGTATTTTGTAGCTGCACACTCGTGGTATACCCTACCAACCAGCTCAGCAAGATTGATAGCAGCAGCACAATGCCACCTGTTGCTAACCCCAATCGAGCTTGAAGGCTACGAGAAGGATTCAATTGAACCCAGCGGCTAGGAAAAGTCATCTAAAACCACAGCTATCAACAGCAATGTACCTACTAGGCTAATGAAGATTAGCTGAGTTAGCAGAAATCCAGCTAGATCTCTTTATCTCAAAAAAAGGCCATAAATCTGCCCCAAAGCCAAAAAGCACAGCAAAATCCCCTCTAGTCTGGTCATCAACGAGCACCAATCCGGAGGGGCAATAGAAGTTATGCAGTTGTAAGTGATGCAGGAGTATTAGTGATGGCATGGGGCGATCGCGACTTCCCCATCATTTAGCGGCACTATGCAGCACTATTTAACGGAAACAGCATCTACATCAACTGTGCTGGAACCACCAGAACCAGTCGCAGAAGCATTATTGGTGTACTCGAAAGCTTCATCTGACTCAGTAGGCTTAGAGGCAGACTTCAAGCGGGCGGTTAGCATCTGGGAGACTTCACCGATTAGGAGGGTCAGAATGACGGTATCGTCAATCCAACCAATCACGGGGATAAAATCGGGCGCAATATCAATCGGGCTGAATAAATACAGCAACGAGCCGAGAATAATCCACCAACGATATTTGGGGTTCCGGATGGTGTCGCGGTACCAGTTGTAAACGGATTGAATAGAGAAGTTCATAAGCTTGCCTTTGAAGTTATCTTGATTTTGGCAAATTTTGCATAGAATTTCTGGTGTGGATATCTGGTGCATCCGGTCGGCAAGCTCTACTTAAAAACTCTTTTAATTTTCTAGAAACTATTTCAGCGGGCGATCGCTCTTTACTTCTTGGCACCAATTGCAGGTACCCTGTAGAGAAAATGCTGGCTTGAGGAATGCACGGAGGCAGGAAATAACTGTGAATATTGCAGAGCTATTTCAGAAGGGCGGAATCGCAATGTGGCCGTTGCTGGTCTTGTCGATCATTGCTCTGAGTGCCATTATTGAACGCTTGTGGTTTTGGTCTCGCATCTTGACCCAAGAGAAAGAAATAGTAGAACGGGTGATGGATGCAGCACCGCATGATTGGGGTAAAGCTGCCGACTTAGCTAGAAGAGCTGACGACCAACCCGTTGGGCGTTTTCTCTACGCGCCTCTAAAACTACAAAACCCTGACCCAGAGTTATTTAAGCTGGCGTTGGAAGCCTCTGCTGATGAAGAATTGGCCTCCATGCGTCGCGGTGACAAAGCGTTGGAAGCAGTGATTGCGCTCTCTCCGCTCTTAGGACTTTTAGGGACAGTCGTGGGCTTGATCCAATCGCTACGATCGATTCGGATTGGTGACATTGGTACTGCTTCTACAGCAGGGGTTACCAGTGGTATTGGTGAAGCGTTGATTAGTACAGCCGCTGGCCTAATTGTGGCAATTTTGGCGTTGGCATTCTATCGACTATTTCAAGGTCTGCTGTTTAATCAAGTGAAACTATTTCGAAAAGCTGGTAACGATTTAGAACTCCTCCACCGCCAGCAATGGCTGGAAAGAAAAGGAGTTTCGCCTTTGGTAGGTAGTGGGACTCCCACCTATCCTTCTACTGCGGAGACAAGAACGGATACTCCTAACCTGACTGACTATTAAGTTTGCTGCCCCTATTTTCACAAGGTCATGAAAATTAACCTGGAGTCTCCCAGCGAAGAAGTTCAAATCCAGATTATTCCGCTGATTGATGTCATCTTCTGTATCCTGACATTTTTCATCTTGGCAGCTCTGCAACTGACGCGACAGCAAGCTATCAACGTGGACCTACCCCAAGCGGGTACTGCTGCTACCCAAATGCGTCAGATGTTGGTGGTCAGTATCGATTCGGTCGGGCAGACTTACATCGACCAAAATCCGGTGACGGAGGCTGTACTTTATCAGCAACTTTTGGGCTATCAACAAACCAATCCTGACGGCATGATTGTGCTGTATGCGCCCAAAACCGCAATTTATGATGATGTGGTGCGGGTGCTGGATTTGCTGCGCTCGGTGGGGGGCGATCGCGTGGCTTTAGCGACCTTACCTGGTACTCCAAATCCTGCTGGAAATCAGACAAACCCTGCCAGTCCTACTTTGCCTGGTGTTGCTCCACTTCCCGGTGGAGCGCCGTTGCCTGGTGCCTCACCCTATCCATTAAATCTAGAGCCGCCAGGAGCTAATCCATCTCCCACGTTTAATCCCAATGTGCAGCTATTCCCCACTCCGGGGCAGGTGCCCAATGGTGCTGGGTCCAATGGTGCTGCGCCAAGTGGTACTGGAGCGAATGGCGCTGGGCCAAACTCAACAGGTACCTTGACTCAACCGATCGCACCTGAAGCGGCTCCCCAGTAAAACGCCCAAAGCATCTTTGCTTCCCCTTCCCTATTAAGGAAGGGGACTGAGCGGTTAGGTGCTCTAAGCAGGAACTTGGATTTTTTGGCTACCAGAGAGGTTGAAAGCGGCGTGGATGGCTTGGAGAGCAGTCGTGCCTTGGTCTTGAGCCACAACACAACTGACTTTGATCTCGGAGGTGGCGATCATTTGGATATTGATTTGGTGCTGAGATAGCGCCTCAAACATCTGGGCGGCGATGCCTGGTTTGCCCACCATGCCAGTCCCGACAATGCTGACTTTAGCGATCGCAGAGTCTACGACAATCTCACCACAACCTAGCTCAGGAGCAGCTTTCTCTAGAACAGCGCGGGCAGCCTCGGCATCAATTTGCGCCACAGTGCAGGCAATATCGCGGGTGCTGGCTCCGTTGACCACTCGACAGCGCTGAGACTGGATGATCATGTCTACACTGATGTTTTGCTCAGCCAAGATTTGGAAGATTTTTGCGGCCATGCCAGGGCGATCGGGGACGTGTCGGATGGCGAGACGCGCTTGATTCAGGTCTAGAGCCACACCCCGCACTGGGGGTTCGTCGGGAGTATGAACTTCCACGGCTGGCGTGAGCTTGGCGGAGGAACTATGAACTTCAAAGGTTTCGCATAGAGCGGCAATGGCGCGATCGCAATCCTCCGCATCGATCACGCAGCTCACTTTCACCTCTGAGGTGGAAATCATCTGAATGTTGACGCCTGCGGCGGCCAAGGTAGAAAACATTTGCGCCGCAACCCCAGGCCGACCAATCATCCCTGCTCCAGCGATACTGACTTTGGCAATTTGGCGTTGCACCATGACATCGGCAGCATCCGGCCCTAGGCCAAGTTGTGCGCCCAAAGCGGGTACGATCGCGGCGGCTACAGCTTCAGCTCGGTTTAAAGAGTTCTTGGTGACAGTGAAGGCGATGTCGTTGGAGTTGCCCTCATGAATAGATTGAATAATCAGGTCTACATCTAGGTCTTGGGTAGCAATCTCGCCAAACAAACGGGCTGCAACTCCAGGGCGATCGGGAATGTGCAGCAAAGCTACCTTAGCTTGGTCGGTGTCGAACTCCACGCCATCCACGGGACGAGCCAGTTCTAAGTTTTCCAGGGGGCGAGGTTGCGGTGTGGGTGAAACAACTTTGGTGCCAGGCTCCTCTGTCCAGCTAGAGCGCACGACCAAAGGCACGCCATAATTTCGGGCAATTTCTACTGCGCGAGGATGTAGAACCTTGGCTCCTAAACTTGCCAGTTCCAACATTTCGTCGCAGGTAATTTCAGTCATCAGTTGCGCGTCTGGCACCAAGCGCGGATCGGTGGTCAAAATGCCAGGGACATCGGTGTAAATTTCGCAGACATCGGCTCGGAGGGCTGCCGCTAAGGCCACCGCTGAGGTGTCGGAACCACCCCGACCCAAGGTCGTAATTTCTAGTTCTTCGCGACTAGCAACCCCCTGGAACCCTGCCACAACCACAACTTTTCCTGCTTCTAGTTGGCGTTGGACGCGATCGGGCTGAATGTGTAGAATCCGGGCACGACTATGTTCGGCTTCGGTGACAATGCCCACTTGTGCCCCCGTCATGGAAATGGCAGGCTGACCGAGTTCTTGAATCGCCATACTAAGCAGGGCGATCGAAACTTGCTCCCCAGTCGAGAGCAGCATATCCATCTCCCGCCGATTGGGTTGAGTCGAAATTTCGTGGGCTAACTTGACCAAACCATCGGTGGTTTTTCCCATTGCTGAAACCACCACCACCAAGGAGTTGCCAGCTTTAACTGCCTTTACCACTCGCTGAGCAACTGCTTGAATGCGTTCTACCGAACCAACAGACGTTCCACCGTACTTCTGGACAATCAGCGCCATGACCCTTCCCCTACAACCCTCCCACTCTGCTGTGAACAGTTGTAGCGTCAAATCTGTCAGGGAGCAGGCAGGTACTAATAATTAAATTAACCTAATAAACTTATCAGAATGGACTGGGCCGAAACAGCAAGATTGAGAATAAACCTTACAAGTTTTTCGGCAACGCTAGCCAATAAGAATCGAAACCAAACAATTTTTACTCCTAGGAACGATGTATATTCGACCTCAGAGGTGCTTAGATAGCATTCAACTAGCCAACTTCTAGACCGCATTAAAGGAGATCATCTTTGAAGTCAGCGTCCTCGCCACAAAAGATCCTCGCTGTACTGAATGGGAAGGGCGGAGTTGGCAAGACGACTACAGCAGTTAATCTGGCAGCAGCATTCTCAGACAAGTATCGGGTGTTGCTAGTGGACTCAGACCCGCAACATTCTGCCAGTTGGTGGGTGGAGCGGAGTGAAAAGGGCATTGGCTTTGATTTAAGACGCGAGACAGATGCCACGCGCCTCGCAGACCTGCGAAAAGTAAAAGGTTACGAGTTAATTGTGGTTGATACGCCACCTGCGCTTGGTTCGGATGCTTTAGCAGCAGTGGTGCCAGCGGCAGATTATCTTGTACTTCCGAGCCCTCCTGCGCCAATGGATTTAACGGTGTTGATTGAAACAGTGAAAACGGCGGTGATACCTACGGGCGTAATGCACCGAGTGCTGTTGACCAGAGTTGATCCGCGCAGTTTGGCAGAAGCGCTAGAAGCTCAAAATACCTTGCTAGAGTTAGGCATCCCTGCTTGTAATGCTTTCATTCGAGCGTATAAAGCTCATGAGCGCGCAGCTTTAGATGGGGCATCTATTATGCAATGGCGGGGCAAAAATGCTCGTGAGGCTGAGGCAGACTACCGTCGAGTTGCAGAAGAGATACAGAGAGACTGGAGGAAGTGATGGTGAAGAAAGGCTTGGGCGATTTGCTGCGAGAGGAGGCTCAGAAGTCCCTAGAATCAGAAGTAGTTGGAACTGTTGAAAGGAGTCAGGAGTTGGTGCAAACGTCCCACGATACCCCTAATAATGCCGAGCCCGCCTCAGCACAGACTGTAGATGTCAAGGCTCAACCTGTTGCCGCTCCTGAGCAGCCTGAAGATACGGCGGCTAAATCTAAGCGTGGTTCTAGTGCAGGTGGCAAATCCACCCCTGCTAAAGCTGCTGCTACAAAGCAGGCTACTAGTAAGGCGAATCACAGTGATGATGATGCTAGCCCGAAGCCAGCTACAGGTAGCACTTCAAGCTTAGAAGCCACGATCGCAGAGTTACGCAAAGATTTAGAAGCGGCTCGGAAAACTGAAAAGTCCTTATTAGACAAAATTACTGCCATCCAAACAGATTTGGATGAGCAAAAGTCGTTGTCTCATAAGTTGCAGACCGAAGTGAAGCACAGCAAGAAGCTGGAGTCTGAGTTGGAGGAAGCCAAGAAGGTGATTCTGCAACTGACTGAATCCAACGCCAAGCCAGAACCCGCAGCTAAGTCAGAACCCCCAGCTAGGGCAGCACTCGTACCAGCACATAGGGCAGCAGCGAAGAAGGAACCTGCTAAACCCCAAAGTGTACAGTTGGCAAGGGTGCCTCAGTCTCCTGCACCTGATTCAGGCAACCGAGACTACCGATCGCACCGCATTGTGCTGCAAGAGCGCATTCCTCAACACTCGATGCACAAGCACTATCCTAGCAAAACCACTTCTGATGCTGACCTTGGTTGGTTTGACTAAAAGCTAATTCGTAATTGAATTAATCACAGGCGATCGCTCTTTAAACAGGGGCGATCGTTTTTTATTGAATCTCCTGGGCGATCGCCGTAGTCTTCTCAAGGTGCTCAGTTAGGCGATCGCGAACTTCCAAGAAATCCTGCCTAGATAGGTTTTTTGGTGTTCATCCAAGTAGCGAATGAGGGGCGAACGGGCAACAGACCTCTCCCTAAATCCCTCTCCTAAGAGGCGAGGGACTTTGAAACTCCAGCTACCCTTCCCTGTAAGGAAGGGGCTGGGGGTTAGGTTTTGCTAATGTAAATGCGATCGCAAAGCTGGCATCAAATATTGGGTCAGCGTAAACGCATCAACCCCTAACTCTGTGCGTTCCTGAGCCGCGAGAATGCCTGCCTCGGCGTGCCACCAAACCCCCGTTTGCACTGCTGCCTCGACCGGGGCTGACTGCAACACATCTTGCGCCAATAGTCCTCCAATTAAGCCTGTCAGCACATCACCACTACCACCCCGTGCTAAGGCAGGTGTACTGGCTGGGTTGATCCAGACTGTGCCAGTTGGATTCGCGATCGCCACTCGCGCACCTTTCAGCAACACCACCGCTCCAGTTTGCTGAGCTGCTTCTCGAACTGCGATCGCTCGATTCGTCATTTCTTCAGCAATGGCTGGAAATAGCCGCTTAAATTCTCCTAAGTGTGGCGTAAGAACGGTGGGAGCTTGACGTTGAGTCAGCGTTGGGATGGTGCCTGCTTGAGCCAAGACATTCAAGGCATCGGCATCTAAAACTAAAGGGCGATCGCTAGCTATGACTCGCTCAACTACAGCACTGGCATCCATTGTTAAACCGGGACCACAAGCGATCGCATTGTAAGAGTTCAGTTCTACGCTTTCAGGTAGCTGAGCGATCGCGCCACTGCTAGTTTCAGGACAATCAATAATTAGGGCTTCGGGTAACTGAGCGGAGAGCAATGGCTTAATTGACTCTGGGACTGCGACAGAGAGCATGCCCACACCACTAGCTCGTGCTCCTAATGCCGTCAGAATCGCTCCGCCTGTATAACGACGGGAGCCGCAGATGGCTAGTAAGTGCCCCATTTTGTATTTGTGACTGGTGGCGGAGCGAGGTAGCGGTAAATTGGCGATCGCGGTCTGCGGGGTAATTCGATGGATGCGCGGAGAATTGGTCAGTACTGCCTCAATATTCGCTAGAGGCAAACCAAAATCAATTAGCTCCGCAGTCCCGACATACTCCAAGGCGTTGTCTTGCAGTAACCCTAGCTTCCATAACCCCAAACACAGCGTTTGGGTAGCCCGAATCGCGGTGCCTAAAACGGCTCCTGTATCGGTGTGCAGACCAGAAGGTAAATCAATGCTCACGACTGGCACTGACCACTGGTTGATCTGATTCACGACCTCAGCGATGGAGTCCGAAAGCGATCGCTCTAGCCCAAATCCAAACAAGCCATCAATCAACCAATCACAGGATTGCAGTGCTTCTATCTGGTCTACCAGGGCAATGCCCAAACTCTCGGCATACTGAGCGTGCTGCTGGGTTAACTCTTTCAGCTTGGAAAATGGGCGATAAACGACCACTGCATAGCCTTGCAAGTGCAGCTCCCGCGCTACGACTAGGGCATCTCCGCCGTTATGCCCTGGCCCCACCAGCACCCCAACTTTTTGATGACTAGAGAGTGGATATAGCGCTTGCACTCGTCGCGTGATCAAGCCAGCTACTTTTTCCATCAGTGCCGCCACAGGCATACCCGCCGCAAATACCCGTCCCTCGATCGCCCGCATTTGCTCGGCAGTCACGACAAACTGCTGAATTTGCTCTAGCCTGTTTTGTCCTGGAACCACAGTGCTATTCCCCCACCCACTGATTCAAGCGATCGCTAGCCAGCTTTAGCGTCCGTAGTAAACTCGCGCATTGTTAATGCCGAAATCTTTGACATAACGGTTCCAAGAATTGGCAGCATCCCAATTGGTGAAAGGCCCCACCGCAATGTGCTGCCCTCTCGGCTTTTCTCGGGGAATCACGTTCACCCGTAGGTCGCCTGCTAGCCGTTTCACTTGATCTCGAATGGCGGCAAGTTCTCTATTTCCCGCTGGAACCACCACATAATAGCCCTTCGGCTTGGCTGATGCTGAATTGCCACTACCACTGCCAGAAACTTGGGCAACTTCAGCGCGAATGCCTTGGTCTTGCAATGCCTCGGCTCGCCGTCTAGCGTTCGATTGGTCGATAAATTGTCCCACTTGGATGACTGTACGGCCTCGATATTCTTTGCGAAAAGCCTCTGGCTCGACTCGTCTCACTTGGTCCAGCATTAAGGGGCTATTGCCATTCACAAAAACTAGATAAGTTTCTGAGGGCAGCGCACGGATGCTAGGCGATGGCGCGGTGACTGGAGCAGCGCTATTTGGAAAAGGAGCGGGGGCTGGCTCTAAGGTGGGTAGGGTAGGATCACGGGGCACAATCACCGAAGGAAACTGATCAGAGGGTGCGGGTGGGGCTTCAAAATTAAATTCCTGCGCCACCACACTGGCTTTCGGTTCAGCCGCGATCGCCCCATTAACTACCAGCGCTAGTCCACCTTGGCATAGCAACATTGCTAAGGGTGCCGCCGCCCAACTCCATCGGGGTTGGGTTCCAGGTTTTAATTCACCCACAGATAACCGCAGTTCTTGAGTAGATTTCTTAGATCTGTTGCCTGAATGAATGGTCATAGCGATCGCAACCCTAGTGATATTTCCTAATACTTTTGACGATAAAAATTTGCGGTTAGTGTAACACGGAAAAAGCGCTATCTCTTGACAAGCTCTGGGCAAGAGAATGTTAGCCTAGGAGAGTTAGCTTACTCTCAGCAGTATTGGCAGTCCATGAATAAAGTTGTGGTAGGACTCTCCGGTGGAGTTGATAGTTCCGTTACAGCCGCCATCCTCCACCAGCAAGGCTACGAAGTCGTTGGCATGACCCTATGGCTGATGAAAGGGAAAGGCCAATGCTGCTCCGAGGGCATGGTGGACGCTGCCCGAATTTGCGAGCAATTAGAAATTCCTCACCACATCGTCGATATCCGAGACACCTTCCAAACCTACATTATTGATTACTTGGTGTCGGGTTATAGCGCTGGAATCACACCACTACCTTGCTCTCAATGCAACAAAGCCGTGAAGTTTGGGCCGATGCTACAGTACGCCCGCGAGAACTTCGGCATCGATCGCATTGCCACCGGGCACTATGCGCGGATCACCGTTGATGAAGCCACTGGACGTTACCAACTGCGCCGAGCGGTCGATCGCAGCAAAGACCAAACCTATTTCTTATACGACCTGAGCCAAGAAATTCTGGCTGGGGTGTTGTTTCCGCTGGGTGAGCATCCCAAAACTGAAACCCGCCGTATCGCCGCAGAACTGGGTCTCTACACCGCTGAAAAGCCCGAAAGCCAAGACCTCTGCCTGATTGAAGCCCACGGTTCTATGCAGAAGTTTTTGGATCAGTACATCACGCCGCAAAAAGGCGACATTGTCGATCAAGCAGGGCGGGTACTGGGCCAGCATGAAGGCGTACATCACTACACCATCGGTCAACGCAAAGGCTTGGGGATTGCTGCGGCTCAACCCCTCTATGTGATTGGCCTAGATGCAGGACGAAATCGGGTGATTGTGGGTGAGCGCACAGAGGCACAGCATGCAGAATGCACTGTGCAGCGGGTGAATTGGGTCGCGATCGCCGCCCCGACCACTCCGATTCGTGCAGAAGTTCAGATTCGCTATCGCTCGCCTGCGGTCCCTGTGACGGTGATTCCGCTGGATCAGGATGGTAGCGATCGCGTCAAGCTGGTGTTTGATGAACCTCAGTTCAGCGTCACCCCTGGTCAAGCCGCAGTTTGGTACGACGGAGATGTGGTACTCGGTGGCGGCATCATCGAACCCCTAGAAGCTCCAAATTCATAACGGCCTACCAACTGCACTCCGCCTTCTGGCTCCCCTCTCCTGCTGGAGAGGGGGCGGGGGAGAGGTCCGATTTACTCGCGGGTCCAAGCCATCAGCGTGGGTTCCCAGTTAGCAATTTCTTCCTCTTTGAACCAGAGGGCAATTTCCCGCTGAGCGGTTTCGATCGCGTCAGAACCGTGGATCAGGTTACGGCCAATGTTGATCCCGAAGTCACCGCGAATCGTACCAGGCTCAGCGGCGAGGGGGTTGGTTGCACCAATAATCTTCCGAGCAGAGGACACTACGCCTTCGCCTTCCCACACCATTGCCACAACGGGTCCAGAAGTGATGAACTCGACAAGACCAGCGAAGAAGGGTCTTTCCTTGTGGACATCGTAGTGCTGCTCGGCCAACTCGCGGCTCACATTGAGGATCTTGAGGCCAACTAAGGTAAAGCCTTTGGTTTCAAAGCGACGAATGATTTCACCGACTAATTTCCGCTGCACACCATCGGGCTTAATCGCCAAAAATGTCCGTTCCAAGGGGTACTCCTGATATTTCATCAACTGTTACAACGTCCAGATTACCCCAGAAAGTCTCTGCCAGAAGGTGAGGCTGAAAGTGCGCTAGATGATCATTTAGCATCAGATGAATGCGCTAGACTGGCATTCGAAGTTAAGTCTGATTTTGCCAGCAGCGAGTCAAAATCAGGCTTTTCTTTTGTCTAGGAGGATACTCAGAGGGTAAGACAGGATGGGTGGACGGCCAGCAGCAAAATCCGGAATGGGGAAAGCCGCTAACGATGGCGCTAACAAAACTCAGCTAGACAAAAGCCACGCTGAACCAGAACCATTGAGTTTAGCGAAGCCAACAGAAACTTTGAATCTCCGTAAATCCTGGACGATTGAAGATAGCGAAGAACTCTATCGCATCCAGGGTTGGGGAGAGCCTTATTTTTCCATCAATGCTGCGGGCCACATTACGGTGTCTCCCAAAGGCGATCGCGGCGGTTCTCTGGATTTGTTTGAGTTGGTGACTGCGCTTAAACTCCGAAACCTAGGCTTACCGCTACTGATTCGCTTTTCTGATATTTTGGAAGACCGCATTGAGCGCCTGAATGCTGCTTTTGGCAGGGCGATCGCGCGGTACAACTACCCCGGTACTTACCGGGGTGTGTTTCCGGTCAAGTGCAACCAACAACGGCACTTAGTTGAGAGCTTGGTCAAGTTTGGTAAGCCGCATCAGTTTGGTTTAGAGGCAGGTTCCAAGCCAGAACTGATGATTGCCCTGGCAACCCTGGATACACCCGGAGCTTTGCTGATTTGCAACGGCTACAAAGACCGCGAGTATATTGAAACGGCGATTCTAGCGCAACGCTTGGGCCAAACCCCGATCATCGTGCTGGAGCAAGTCGAAGAAGTGGCGTTGGCGATCGCAGCAGGACGCAAGCTGGGCATTCAACCGATTCTGGGCGTGCGGGCCAAGCTGAGTGCCAAAGGGATTGGACGCTGGGGCAGTTCGGCGGGCGATCGCGCCAAGTTTGGCCTCACCATTCCGGAAATTCTCCATGCGGTTGAGCAACTAAAAGCTGCTGATATGTTGGGTTCCCTGCAACTGCTGCATTTCCACATCGGCTCCCAGATTTCTTCGATCAATGTCGTCAAAGATGCGATTCGCGAAGCCAGCCAAATCTATGTGGAACTGGCGCAGCTCGGAGCCGACATGAAATATATTGACGTGGGCGGCGGTCTGGGTGTGGACTATGACGGGTCCAAAACCAACTTCTACGCCTCCAAAAACTACAACATGCAGAACTATGCCAATGATGTTGTAGCCGAGATCAAAGAAACCTGTGCCGAACGTAACCTGCCTGTACCCACGATTGTGAGTGAAAGTGGTCGAGCGATCGCCTCTCACCAATCTGTCTTAGTCTTTGATGTTTTGGGCACCAGCGAACCGCCGTCAGAAACGCCAGAACCCGCCCGCGAAGATGAGCATTTGATCATTCGCAATCTGTACGACACTTACGCCTCTATTACTGCTGAGAATTACCAAGAGGCTTACCACGACGCCACGCAGTTCAAAGAAGAAGCGGTGAGCTTGTTTGGCTTTGGCTACGTCAGCTTGACCGAGCGAGCGAGAGCTGAGCGCTTGTACTGGGCCTGCTGCGAAAAGATTTTGGAAGTTGCTCGCCAGCAAGATTATGTACCGGATGATCTCGAAGATCTAGAGAAAATCATGGCCTCGATCTATTACATCAACTTGTCGGTGTTTCAGTCAGCTCCCGATAGTTGGGCGATCGATCAACTCTTTCCGATCATGCCGATTCACCGCTTAAACGAGGAACCGACTCGACGGGCCACGTTGGCTGATTTGACTTGTGACAGTGATGGCAAAATCGACCAGTTTATTGACTTGCGTGATGTCAAATCTGTTTTGGAGCTACATGCCCTCAAACCAGAGGAGCCGTATTACTTAGCCATGTTTCTGGGTGGGGCGTACCAAGAAATTATGGGCAATCTGCACAATTTGTTTGGCGACACGAACGCTGTGCATATCAGCCTCACACCCAAAGGCTACCGGATCGAGCATGTGGTGAAGGGTGACACGATGCACGAAGTTTTGGGCTATGTCCAGTACGATGCCGAGGACTTAATCGAAAACATTCGCCAGCAAACCGAACACGCCCTGCAAGAAAAGCGCATCACGTTAGCAGAGTCGCAACTGCTGCTACAAAACTACGAGCGCAGCTTGAGCGGCTACACTTACCTTTCTTCGTAGTTTGGTGTAACTGGCTCATTCATCTTCAGGAGTTTGAAGTGGGGCACTCTTTAGGGGTGCCCTCACTTTTGGGCGATCGCCTGCCCAACGTAACCCCACACCAATTTAGTGAAGTACTAGAATAAGATTCATTCTCAATCGATTAGAATAAGATCGATTCTCATTTTCTTGGGGCTACCTGCTCTATCACTGCTGTCTCTGAGGAGAAGCTGTCTTGCATATCACCATGCGATCGCTTTTACAAAGTCTGCCACTGCTGCCTTTGTTGGTGCTTATGGGCTGTAGTCAAACTACCTCAAGCTCTCCTGGCGCTGAGCTATCCCAAGGTGAGGGGCAGTCGGATCGGGTGCAGGTGATGACCACCTTTTTGCCCATGTACTTGTTTACCAAGGCAGTCACAGGGGATGCGGCAGATGTAAAAGTCTTGATTCCTCCTGGGACTGAAGTGCATGAATACCAGTCGAAACCGGGGGATGTGCAGGCGATCGCGCAGGCAGATGTGCTGGTCGAGAATGGCTTAGGGCTGGAATCTTTCTTACGAGATACCATCAAAAGTGCTCAGAATTCTAAGCTAGTAGTGGTTGACACAAGCCAGGGGATTCAACCCATTGGTGCAGCGCCTACAGAGGAGCATGGACATACAGAGGCAGAGCCTGGAGAGTCCAATTCAGCAGGCACAGCCGCTCATGCTCATGCAGAAGGTAATCCGCATGTTTGGCTCGATCCGGTTTTGGTAAAGCAGCAAATTACAAATATTCGCGATCAGTTAATTAAGGTTGATCCACCCAATCAACCCACCTACACAGCCAATGCCGCGGCCTATCTCCAGCAACTTGATACGCTTCATGGGGAGTTTCAGCAAACTTTACAAAAGTATCCCAACTGCACTTTTGTCACGTTTCATAATGCTTATCCCTACTTGGCACAGCGGTATCAGTTGCAGCAAGTCGCAGTGGTGGAGTTACCCGAAGATAACCTTTCGCCCAGGGAAGTGCAAAATGCGATCGCAACGGTGAAGCAGTACAAAGTAAAAGCATTATTTGGTGAACCGGGAACTGACAACAAGCTGCTGCAAAGCTTGGCCCAAGACTTAAATCTCACTTTGCAGCCCCTCGATTCCCTAGAAGCTGGATCCTTGGACCCACAGTATTACTTCACCGCGATGAAGAAGAATCTCCAAACTCTCGAAGCTGCATGTCAGTAGTATTGATGAATTCCGATCAACCTCATTTCGACTTTGAGCAACAGTATCACCCAGATCTGTCCCAGGCTGAAGGGAGCTGGAGCGGCCCCATCTTGCAGATTGAGCACTTGATGGTATATCAGGGACAACATCCAGCGGTGCAAGATGTCTCCTTTGAGTTGCAACCTGGAACGGATACGGCTGTAGTAGGGCCAAATGGGGCAGGGAAGAGTACTTTAATTCAAGCCATTTTGGGCCTGTTACCTCGTAAGCAAGGCACGATTCAGATTTTTGGGCGTCCGTTATCTCGCTTAGGAAATTTACGGCATCAAATTGGCTATGTGCCTCAAAACTTTGTGTTCGATCGCAGTTTCCCGATCTCGGTGCATGAGTTAGTCGGGTTAGGCTGGGTAGATCTGCAAACGTCAGCTTCCCCAACTGCAACGCCCATAGAAACTTGGTTGCGGAGTCTGCAAACTTTAGCGAGCAGAGGCGATCGCCATCAAAGACGACAAAGCGCGATCGCTCAAGCGTTACAACGAGTGGATGCGTATCACCTACGCCATCGGCCGATTGGCACCCTAAGCACCGGACAACTGAAGCGAGTGTTGCTGGCGTACTGCCTCGTGATGCCTCGCAAACTTTTGGTCTTGGATGAAGCTTTTGCTGGCGTAGATGCTCAAGGAGAGGCAGACTTTTATGCCTTGTTACACCAACTCAAGCAAGAACAACAGTGGACTGTGCTGCAAGTGTCTCACGATCTAGATATGGTTAGTCGCCACTGCGATCGCGTGTTATGTGTCAATCAACGGCTGATCTGTCATGGGCAGCCAGAGGTCGCCTTATCTCCACAAAATCTCCTGGCTGCCTATGGACCCGCTTTCAGTCGATACCAGCATAATCATTAGGTTTTTCCGGCGATCGCTCACCTAAATAGGATCTTCTAAATATGTAATATTAATTACAACCTATCAACTGTAGGCCCTTTATTGTTGAACTCATAGGTGGACGTCAAACTCCTAAACTTAGGGTTTGCTCCTAATTCCTTAAGCCGGGTATGACTGGGACATGGCTTTGCTATGTCCTTCAATTATTATTTTTAGTTTTCGCTTCGGTAGCAGCTCGCAGGCGATCTCCCTCCAAAAATCTGATTAGCTAACCAGCCGCTTCATGGTTCAGATTTTTAGCACTTCTACTGAGATCAAGAATCCTGCCTGGAAAACCACACAGGATTGAGGACTGCTATATAAGCAATTATTTGATTAATTTCTGTGCCGCTTTGCGAACAAAACGCTGAATTTTAGCAGCCGGGCTAGGAGGCTTTAATTGAGTAGGTTTTTGCTCTGGCTCTTGGAGAAAGCGGTAGTGCAAAAAGATATCCTTGTAGGGAATATCTGCATCTTCTCCCTTGGCTAAACGGGCAAAGTCAGAGGACGCATAACCCATGTAATGAATCCGGTGAATCGGCTTAAGTCCTTGCTCGTTGTAGAGAACATTGTCCACATTAGTAAATGGGTCAACATTGGCGCAGTTACCTGTGCGGTCTTGCCCATTTTGACTGAGCGTGAAATTAAATAATGGGCGATCGCATCGTAGCGTCATGTAGTTAAACAAAAAGGCATCGTCCCACCAGCCTTGACCGTTCACCCAAGCGGCTTCGCCTTGATTCACCAAGCGGTCCTGCAGGATGGCGAGTTCTTCAGCGCCAAAGATGCCATATTTCGACCCCCAGAAACTGGAACAGTGTAGTTTCGGTCGAATATCTGCTGCTGTAAATAAACCCGTTTGCTCGATCAAAGAAATATCTAGAGCTGTATGAGGAGCTGATTTGGCATGTTCCCAGTCATCAAACACAAAATCATAAGTCTCTAGCTGCTGCCAAACATTCGTGAGCGGCTTCATGGCTAAGCTATCGCCGTCAAAGAAGACAAATTTATCAAAAATTCCTTCAAAGGCGACAAACTTACGGTGTAGCCCTCCGCCATACCAACGAGAATGCTTTTGCTGGGTGCGTTGAGCTTCTGGATGCACCCTAACAAACTCTTGAGCAAATTTTTCCCAGCGAGCAATGGCTAACTCATCGGTAAACAAAGTCACATTGGGGCGGCTGGCGATCGCTTGTTGACAACGCTCCAAACGCTGGTCAAATGGAATCACACAGATGGGAATGTCGGAACCTACATTAGCGTCAATGCTGTTTAGCAACGCAATGAGCTGGTCATAGACCACATCATTGGCAAGCGTATAAATTCCAAAGGGTTGTCTTTGCTGGCTCATATTTCTGTATAGAGAGGTAGCAACAGTCACTCTTGGCAAATTTAGGCTTTTTAACCGAAGTTAGTTAATTCTACTTACGACTTCCCAAACATTTGTTAAGTTCCGGATATAAATATCGAACAATCAAGCCTGATGATGAAGTTTCTAGGAATTGATTTGGGGTGGCGATCGCCTTCCACAAGCCGTACCTCTTCTATAGCTACATGATTGTATTGGGGCAGATGAGCACTTATTTAGCTATTGCCATGATTAACCTAGTTCCCTAAACCGATTTAGCGCATTACAGTTTAGACCCTTCTCAAGTGTTATGACAGAAAGAGGTCTAACGATCGCTGGTTTAGAGAGAGCTGAGTGCCATGAAACTTCCTGATGGTCCTAAAGGTCCGAAGCTATTTCTGACGCTGCAAGGTGTGTTGTGGCCATTGGAGTTTTTAGAAGATTGTGCGCGGCGCTATGGTGATCCGTTCACTTCCCGCTTCGCTAGCTTTCCGCCGTTTGTAGTTTTCAGCAACCCCCAAGCCATCCAAGAGATCTTTACCGCCGACCCCAAGCTATTTGACTCTGGTCGCTCTAATACCGTATTTCGTCCCTCACTAGGGGACAACTCGCTTATTTTGCTAGACGGCGATCGCCACGCTCGACAACGACGCTTACTCACGCCTCCGTTTCATGGCGATCGCATGCGGGCTTACGGTCAGTTGATCTGTGATGCGGCAGAAAAAGTGATCAGCGACTACTCCATTGGTGAAACAGTGGTGGCTCGGACGGCAATGCAAGAAATTTCCTTGAGGGTGATTTTACGAGCGGTGTTTGGCTTGGATGAAGGACCGAGACTGGAGCAACTGCGGCAACTTTTGAGTGCTTTACTCGAAGGCTTTAACTCGCCACTCAAATCTCTCATTGTGTTTGTGCCAGCCCTACAGCAAGACTTAGGGGCTTGGAGTCCTTGGGGTCAATTTCTCCGCCGTCGGCAAAAGATTGATCAACTCATCTATGCCGAAATTGAGCAACGTCGAGCTGAACCAGATGCAACCAGAGAAGACATCCTCAGTTTGATGATGGCCGCACGAGATGAAGCAGGCCAACCGATGACAGATGTGGAGCTGCGAGATGAGTTGATGACTTTGCTGATTGCAGGGCATGAAACCACCGCTTCGTCGCTGTCTTGGGCGCTTTACTGGGTACATGCTATACCTGAAGTCCGCGATCGCCTCTTACAGGAACTAGAAACAGTAGGGCCAGAAGCAGATCCCAGCGCGATCGCTCGTCTACCTTACTTAAATGCAGTTTGCCAAGAAACGCTACGACTTTACCCAGTGGTGCTGTTCACGTTTCTCCGCATAGCCAAGGCTCCAGTCAAAATTATGGGGCTCGAGTTTGAGCCAGGAACTTACCTCTCACCCTGCATTTATTTGACTCATCACCGTCCAGATCTCTACCCAGAACCCAATCAGTTCCGACCAGAACGCTTTTTAGAACGGCAGTTTTCGCCCTACGAGTATTTACCCTTCGGTGGTGGCAATCGTCGCTGCATTGGGATGGCGTTCGCTCAATACGAAATGAAACTGGTTCTAGCTACTTTGCTCTCCCGCTGGCAGTTCAACCTGGTTGATCACCGCCCCGTGCGTCCCCTCCGCCGTGGAGCTACTTTCACGCCTCAAGGCGGTATCCCTCTGGTACTTCAAAGCGATCGCCCATTAAACAGTTTGACAGTAGTTTGATGATGAGATTTCTGGGGATTGATTTGGGGTGGCGATCGCAACCTAGCGGACTCTGCTGTTTAGAGTGGCAAGAGAACAAGTTACATTTGTTGAATTTGGAGCGGTTAGAAGCGATCGCCGACATTCTGGCTTGGATAGATAGCTGCGTACCTGCTGAAGCGTCGGCAGTGATTGCGGTAGATGCGCCAACCTTAATTCCCAACGCAACGGGGATGCGATTGCCCGATCGCCTCACTCACAAACATTTTGGGCGGTATCATGCAGGCTGCTACCCTGCCAACTTAGGTTTGCCATTCGCTGAACGGACTGTAGCTTTTGGTCTGAGTTTGGAAGCGCGAGGGTTTGCTCATGCGCCAGTATTAGCAGCGCAACAACCAGGACGCTACCAAATTGAGGTGTTTCCCCATCCAGCGATGATTCATCTGTTTGGGTTGCCGCAGATTTTGAAATATAAAAAAGGCAAGCTGAGCGCCCGCCGATTGGAACTGTTGAAGCTACGTCAGCACATTCTGCAAGACTTGACGCAGTTGGAGCCAAGCTTATTTCTTCCAGACGCAACCTTAGTTCCGGAAATCCCCACCAAAGGGACAGAGATGAAAGCCGTTGAAGATCAACTGGATGCTTTAATCTGTGCCTATGTCGCCGCGCATTGGTGGTACTGGGGACTAGAGCGCAACTTGGTTTTAGGCGATCGCGAGACAGGCTACATTGTCGTCCCTACGCTTCTGCCCAAAGAATCAACCCAGGCTCATATGGACTGCTGAGGTACTCATTTTTGGGTAACACGCGCAAGGATAGCCCTTGGAGACCGCTACTGGTATAACTGATGTCGATTGTGTAAATACTGTGCTGGTTCGGGTCTTGACCTTGGTACTCCATCTCCACAGACACACCATCGGCAATCTCACCTTCGGCATTGACTGAGCCTTGATACAGTTCTACCTGCACATCAGCAGGAGTTAAAGCTCCCAGTTTGAGGCGGGCTTTAACACTAATGGTTTCGTTGACTTGAATATCCGCAGGTTGAGAGATATCAATATCCTGAATCTTCATGTCGTACCAATGCTCAAACAGATGCGCTTTCCAATGGGATAGCTCCTTGGCAGCCGCGTACTGGTTGTTGACCATCGCCTGATAGCGATCGCTAGCGGGGAAGTAAGCTTGCATGGCATAATCTCGCACCATCCGAGCCGTGTTAAACCGAGGACAGTTGAGGTGGGTCGCATGTTTCATCTTGGCAATCCAACCACGCGGCAATCCCTCGGCATCGCGATCGTAGAACAGTGGCACAATCTGTTGCTCTAGCAGGTCGTACAGCGCATTGGCCTCTACCTCATCTTGGTAGTTGGGGTCTTCGTAGTCTTCCCCATGCCCAATCGGCCAACCTGTTTTCACGTAGTCAGCTTCATCCCACCAACCATCAAGGATGCTTAAGTTGGGCAAACCATTCATTGCTGCCTTCATGCCGCTAGTGCCAGAAGCTTCGCGGGGTCGGCGGGGAGTATTCAGCCACACATCACAACCAGCCACCATCAACCGCGCTACATGGATGTCGTAGTCTGGGATGAACACGACATGGCGGCTCAAGCCTTCTGCACGAATAAAGTGGACAATTTGCCGAATCAGTTCTTTGCCCGGAATATCTCTGGGATGAGCTTTACCTGCAATCACGAATTGCACCGCTCGATGCCTAGAGCCACCTTGCAGAATTTCTTTGATTCGCTCCAGATTGCGGAGGAATAAACTGGCGCGCTTGTAGGTGGCAAAGCGACGCGCAAAGCCAATGGTTAAGACAGTCGGATCGAGCACCTCTTGGACTTGCGCCAACTCGCTCAAAGAGCCACCGCGATCGCGCACATTCTTTTGCAGGCGATCGCGCACAAACACCACCAGTGCCGAGCGGCAGCGTTCATGGTTGCGCCAGAGTTCTTCATCAGGAATCGATTCCACCCGTTCCCACAACGGATGATCTGGGGCTGCATCCGACCAATTGGGACCAAGGTAGCGATCGTACAGCTCCTGAGTTGACTTGGCGACACAACTACGGGCATGCACCCCATTGGTAATGGCGGTAATGGGCACTTCATTTAACGGAAAATTGGACCACAAGCTTTGGAACATGTGGCGAGAAACTTCCCCGTGCAACTGACTGACGCCATTGATAAAGGTCGCCATCTTAATGGCCAGAATCGCCATACTAAAGGGTGAGGAGAAATCGCCTGTATTCTCCCGACCAAGCGCCAAAAACTCTTCTCTAGGGAAGCCAAAAGTTTCAGCGTAGTGCCCCAGGTAATGCATGATTTTGTCTGGGGGAAACAGGTCGATTCCTGCGGCAACCGGCGTGTGTGTCGTAAACACCTGAGTAGACTGGGCCACTTGGCTCGCTTCGGTGAAGGTCAAGCCATCTTCTTGGATCATCTTGCGAATCCGCTCTAGAGCTAGAAACGCTGAGTGTCCCTCGTTCATGTGATAAACGGTCGGCTTCAGCCCCAAGGCTTCTAGCATGCGGACGCCACCAATTCCCAGCATCATTTCCTGGTGAATCCGCATGTCAATGTCACCACCATACAACTCGTCGGTGATGTCGTGGTCGTAGGGGCTGTTGGGTTCAATGTTGGTGTCGAGCAGATACAACGGCACGGTACCCACCTGCACGCGCCACACTCTGGCATAGACTGTCCGACCCGGATATTCTACAGAAATTCTGATCTCTGAGCCATCTGGATGCCGTTCTGCCTCCAGCGGCATGTTGTAAAAGTCGTTGATGGGATAGCGCTCTTGTTGCCAGCCATCCGCATTGAGGTATTGAGCAAAGTAACCTTCTTGATAAAGCAAACCCACTGCAACCAGCGGCAAACCCAGATCACTCGCAGATTTAAGATGATCTCCTGCGAGAACACCCAAACCACCTGAATAGATGGGTAGGCTATCGGTGAGGCCAAACTCTGCTGAGAAGTAGGCGTAGCAAGCTTGTTGATCTTTGGCTTTTTGCTTGCGATACCAAGTCCGCTCTGCCAAATAGCCATCGAGTTGCCGCACGGCCCGCTCCATGTGAGCCAGAAAACCTTCATCTTCGGCTACTTCTCGCAAGCGCTCTTGGCTAATGGTGCCCAACATGAGCACGGGGTTGTGGCGGCTCGATTCCCAGAGGTCTCGGTCTAAGCGGTGGAATAAATCTTTCGTTTCAAAGTTCCAATCCCAATGGAGGTTGTAGGCCAACTTCCGGAGGGGTTCCAAGCGGGGGGGCAAGGAGGGAGAGACGTTGAAAGTACGAATTGGCCGCATGATCGAGCAAACTCCAAGTCCAGCTAGGGCTATTGTCTCCCCAGTTTCCCTAAAAGTCTGGCACTCTTAACACTCTCTTGAGATAGGTGACAATCTGTTGCGATCGCTCCTTCTCATTAATTTGAGCTTTGGGGTTGGGCTGAGAAGTTTGTCTGGACTCCTAGAACCGCAACGACTCAAAGATAATCGCACTAGCCATAAAGCATAGAGCGATCGCGGCCACGCGCAAAAACCACTGACCTACGACAGCCAACAAAACTGTAACGAGCGAGCTAGCCCCCAACCCTGCCAAGACAATGCAAAGAATAGAGAAGCCGAACAAGCTGATAAAGAAGTATTTGACAGTTTCGCAGGCCAATTTGAACATCAGGCTGTAGCGCTCTGTTGTCTTCATGATTTCTATTCCTGTTGATCTAAAAGTTGCTTAATTTAGCGTTCTACGTGAAATGACGGAACTCGCTATATTTTGTTCATGAAGTGCGAGGAGCGATCGCAACTAAGCGAATCAGTGAATTAGCCAGAAAATTAGCGGTTGCACTTCCCTTCCTGACTCCGAACCTCGCTTTCATGAATCCGGATTTTTACTGAGGAAGTTTTGAGTTAAATAAAGGGCACCCAAAGGCTGCCCGCCAATCTCATTCCAGATAATGTCTTTAGCTTTTAATAGGACCGATTGCGACCTGATCCGGTAGATTGCAGTTGTTGGGGTTGCCCATCGGTGGCAATAAAAGCTGGATCAGCTAAGTCATGGGAGCTTCTAAACCACAGGGCTTGCTGTGGCGAACCGAGTTCAATCTTGGCTTCGTCCAGTGCGTACTTGAGGCGGCGGCGAAATTCTCTAGCGACCTTCCACTGTTGCAGCGGTTCGGTTTTAATCCAAACTCGAATCAAAATCCCGGTGTGGTCTAGCTCATCAATGCCTAATACTTCAGGCGGTTCAGGCAGCTTCCCTCGCCAGTCGCGATCGCGATACATTTCCTGACCCACTTCGCCAATCACCTCTAGGGCGCGATCGGGGTCAGTACCGTAAGCAACATCAATGGCGATATCTACACGCGACCAATCCTTCGAGAGGTTTTGCACAACGGCGATCGCACTGTTGGGGATGGTAATCAAGCGGCCCTCGTTGTTGCGCAACTGAGTGATCCGCAGATTCATGTTCTCTACAAAGCCTGAGACTTCCCCGACGGTAATCACGTCCCCTACGGCGTATTGATCTTCTAGCAAAATCAAGAAGCCGTTGATCATGTCTTTAATAATGCTTTGGGATGCAAAGGAGATGGCTAAACCGATGATCCCCGCGCCAGCCAAGAGGGGGACCAAATCAACCCCAACCACTGAGAGCGCAACCAGCCCACCCGCAAACGTAAAAACAATAGTGGCAACACTCTTGAGTACGCGAGAGAAAGTGGAAACCCGTAAAGCTAAACGCTGTGAGGCTTCGGGAGCGAGCAATTCACCCTCGGCGATCGCATCAAAAAACTGATCGATCAAGACTTCACTCGTGCGAATCACCACGTAGGTCAGTAACCCTACCCCCAAGACTTGCAGGGGAGCCGAGAATAGCAACGGTTGCAACCAGCGGCTATAAGGAAATAAGCCCAAAATAATATAGGTACTGCCACCCCACAAACCGACTTGAGTTGCGTCTACCAGTCGGTGCTTAATGTCATAGACATTGCGTTGTTGGCGAGTCGCAAATTGGTGCTGCACCGTGGCAACTGTTTCGATCTGCTCGCCTTCCGATGAGGTGGGATCAGCCGCACTCACTGCCTCTGACAACACCTCTGCTTGGGTGGGAATCTGCGCTTGCAATCGGATTTGCTTCGCTCTAAAGCGGCGTTGCAGACGATTTAGGCCGTAGCTGCTGATAATTACCGCAAACCCAATGCCATCAGCAATGAGAGCTTGCCGCAGGAGAAATTGGGGTTGCCGTTCTTGCTGTGCCTGAATCAGGGCATTGCGAATAATGGCAGTCAGTCGATTAGCCCAGCGTTCTGGGTCACGACCTTGGAACTGAGCATCTAAAGTGGTGACCGTCATCAACCATTGATCGTTGACATAGATGACAGGCAAACCGCTCTGCTCGTCGATCGCGCTGGTGACTTGTAACTTATTTGAATCAAACCGACTATTGGCGATCCGTTGCAGAATCGTTTCGATGTCTTGCCCACGTCGCTTGATCGGAATAGGTTGTCCTGGTTTCTGACCTACAACAGGTAGCGCGATCGAGAAGAGGGTTCTGCCATCTAAACGCACCTCACTTGTCGCCACCTCAGCGCTGTCACCCTGAGTCCCTAGCTGAGTGAGGAGACTATCCAGCTTTTGGACATTGGGACTGAGGGTTTGGGTAAGTGGAGTAGTCGTAGGTTGAGTGGTAACAGGTTGAGTCGTGGCAGGCTGAGCGGTAACAGACTGAGCGCTGGCAGGTAATAGAGAGATCGGCAACACACTCAGCACGATCGCTCCCGCCATAACTTCCCTGAAGTGACTAGATCGGGCGCAGCCCCGGAGTTTGGTATCTATGTTCCATTGAAAAAAGCTCATATGGAAACCGACTGAAATAGGACAGAACAGAATTTAGGGTTTGCGAATTTGTAACGACTAGTTACAATACGACTCTCCCAGTCTAACGACGCGATCGCCCCAGAACTTTATCCCTAGAGGTAGTAAGGACAATGTCAAACTAAGGGAAGATTTTTCCCTGAATACTGAACGCGCTTCGGAGGCAGCTTTGGATTCTGGACGTTTCGACTCGATTGACTCAACTGGCCAGCAGGATCAGGTGTCTGCCTCGGTTACAGCCATAGACGACCATGCCACCATCGGGACTGTCTTCGATCGCGCCATGATGCAGCGATGTCTAGAGTTAGCTCGACGCGCGTTAGGCCGTACTGCTCCCAATCCTTTAGTGGGAGCTGTCATTGTTAAAGATGGTGCAATTATTGGTGAGGGTTTTCACCCCCAGGCAGGGCAGCCTCATGCCGAAGTATTTGCCTTGCGTGAAGCAGGCGATCGCGCGCGAGGAGCCACCCTTTATGTCAATCTAGAGCCTTGCAACCATCACGGACGAACTCCGCCCTGTTCTGAAGCAGTAGTGGCAGCGGGTCTCGCTAAAGTCGTCGTCGGGATGGTAGACCCCAACCCCAAAGTCGCGGGAGGTGGCATTGCCCGCTTGCAAGCCGCAGGCATCGAAGTGGTGACGGGAGTAGAAGCAGCGGCCTGTCAGGAGCTAAACGAAGCTTTTGTGCATCGGATTCTTTACCATCGGCCTTTTGGCATTTTGAAATACGCCATGACCCTAGATGGCAAAATCGCCACTAATAGTGGGCACAGCGCCTGGATTACAGGACAGGCAGCGCGGGCAGAAGTGTTTCAACTACGAGCGACTTGCGATGCCGTGATTGTAGGCGGCAATACTGTACGGCTAGACAATCCACTGCTCACTAGCCGCCAAGTTGATGGCCCTCATCCATTGCGAGTTGTGATGAGCCGCACCTTAAATTTGCCAGAACAAGCTCATCTGTGGCAAACCACCGCCGCCCCTACCCTGGTAATCACAGAGCCAGGAGTCAAGCCTGAGTTTCAAGCATTGCTCAGACAACTAGGGGTAGAGGTGGTAGAGCTTTCCCCGCTTATGCCTGCCCAAGTCATGACCTACCTTTACGATCGCGGCTTTTTGTCAGTGCTATGGGAATGCGGCGGTACCTTGGCAGCGCAGGCGATCGCAGATGGTGCAGTACAAAAAGTCTTAGCCTTTATTGCACCCAAAATTGTTGGCGGCAGCACAGCCCCCTCTCCCGTCGGCGATTTAGGCTTTCTCACCATGCCGCAGGCTTTGCCGCTAGAAAAACTGCGCTGGCGACCGGTAGGGGCAGATTTGTTAGTAGAAGGATATTTGCCGCAAACCCAGGTTAGTTCCCTAGAGTAGCGATGAAGTAGGCGATCGCTCCGGATTCCATCTGTATTACAAATGTCAGAAAACTCTGACGCTCTCTGGCAATCTAAAACAGGTTTAAACTTCAGCAATATCTGCTATATTCGCGCTAACTCAGTTCAGCAATAACGCTTTCAAACAGGCTCAAATTCCGGATTTACCAATGAATCCAGGTAGGAAATAAAGATATGTTGGAAATCACGATTTTGAGCTTATTTGTTGGCAGTTTGGGAGCGCAGGCAACCCTCTTAGGAAATTGGTTGCGCTGGCAGCAAGTGGTTGTGGGACTGCAAAGTGAGGAGGAGGAAGAAATTTTGACCCGCTACGAGACGAAAGAAGATATTGCCAAAACAGGCCACGGGAACACCACTGCTCCACGCCAAACTGCAAATGGTCAAACTGCTAATGGTCAAACCGCTAATGGAGCCGCCAAAGAAGCTCAGCGTGACCCTCGCTTAATGGGGTGGGAATTCAAAATCGTTCGGGCCAACCGTGACCTGTTTCGTGATCCAGCCGTCTTTCAACGGATGTGCCAAGAAGAATCGGAATCAGGCTGGATCATGCTAGAAAAACTGGACGATCGCCGAGTCCGCTTCAAGCGCCCGATCGCCATGCGAGACATTGTCAAAGCGGAATTCCTCAACTATGACCCCTACCGCTGTCACTATGGCCCAACCCATAACTCAGTCACTTGGCTTGGCGCGATCGCAGCCCTGACTGCAATTTTGCTGCCTGCCTACTTGGGCTACGCCTTGGTGTCCGTGCGGTTTACTAAAACACCTGTCAAGCCTGCTGCCACTGCTGTTCCAGGAATACAAGCGTTACCTTCGGATCTGTTGTCCCAGCCCTAAGACAGGGATAGTTAAGCGCTACAAAATTTGAGCCAGAAATTGACGAGTGCGCTCCTCACGAGGATTTTGGAAAAACTCAGTGGGAGTGCCTGACTCGATCAACGTGCCGCCGTCCATCAAGATAATTCGGTCAGCGACTTCCCGCGCAAACCCCACTTCATGACTGACCACTACCATCGTCATGCCAGACTCGGCTAGCGATCGCATCACATCCAACACTTCCCGTACCATTTCGGGGTCGAGGGCGGAAGTGGGTTCATCAAACAGCATGATTTTAGGCTGCATGGCTAAGGCACGGGCGATCGCGACTCGTTGCTGTTGTCCTCCCGAAAGCTGACCCGGATACTTATGGGCTTGCTCCAGAATGCCGACTCGTTCTAGCAGTTGCATCGCCACATCTTCGGCTTTGGCTTTGGGCCACTTGCGGACCCATTTCGGAGCTAGCGTAATATTCTGCACTACAGTCAAGTGTGGAAACAGATTGAATTGCTGAAACACCATCCCCACCTCCTGCCGAATCGTTTCAATATTCCGCAGGTCGTGGGATAGTTCAATTCCATCAATTTCAATCCGCCCTTTCTGATAGTCTTCTAGCGCATTGAAGGTGCGGATAAAAGTGGATTTGCCAGAGCCAGAAGGCCCCATAATCACGACAACTTCTCCCCGCTCTACAGTCAGGCTAGCGCCCCGCAGCACATGAAACTTGCCGTACCACTTATGTACCCCTTCCGCCACAATCATGCTCATTACTTCTGAATCAGCTCCTTGTGTGTCCTAGAACTTCCTAACTTTTTCATTGTTAGTCAGGTCATCTCTAACTTCGACTGCCGCACTAGAAGCAAAATAGCATTTCCTAAGCTAATTCGAGGGACGCGATCGCAATTGTCCTTTTAATCCTATTTCTTAACTATCTGTCCTCTCCTGCTGGAGCGCGATCGCCTCTGAAAGGCTAATTTATAAAACACTAGACTTTCGAGAAGCACAAACACTCGTTGGTATTTAGTTGTTCTCATGCTGAAGGAGCGATCGCTCCCAGTACATAGCTTTTTCTAATTTACTTCTTAGATTCTATAGCGATGTAGCGAATTGAAATTGGAGTAATTCTTGAGAAGAACCAAAGCCCAAAACTTATAAAAATCCCAAAGAATACTGTAAAAACTATACTAATGAATAGACCAATAAATAGGGAGGCAACTAAGCCAGACAAACCAATTAAGGGTTGATCGTTCCATATTACAGTTGAAAAGCCAAAGAGGCTAAGTACTCCTGAAAAAATACAAAACGGAATTATAGAGAAGAATATTCCAAGTGCTACAAGCTTGAGGATTGTGTCTAGTGCTATGCACTTCACTCGAATCTCTCGTCCCATACCTGTACTCATGCTATTAACCAAATCCTAATTGCTTAATTTGTTTAATGGTTACGTTCTTATCCCAAGGTGTTCTAGGAGGACAGCAGCGTTATTCCTAGCGGTTTATCAGTCTATGTCCACACTACTTCTCTCTTTTGCAATAGTTCGTTACATCTACTTGTCATTATTGAAATTAAAAGTTTCTGGCTGTAGCAAAAGCTTCTTTCTGTCGCGCTCCTATTTAGAAATGGAGCAATGGAATATCTAATCGAGAACTCGCTTCCACTCTCTAATTACAAACTGTTTGTGAACACGCTCCCTCGATTGGGGGTTATGAAACGACAGACCTTGATCAGAAATGGTGACCATTTCTAGCTGCGTTTTGACCAATGTTTCAATGTTGTTCTAAGCTGTGGCTAGCGATCGCCTCTAACACTTCAACTTGCACTATTCAATTAACTGAAATTAAGAGAGATCTCGTAGAGCGATCGCTTCTGATCGCACTTAAATCAGATCAAACATTAAACACAGCTTGTATTAGCTAGTACAGCAAAACCAGTTCTGCTCTGCTCAGGACTACCTTTTAGCGTAGTTCAATGGATTGATGCAGGCTTTGCAGGAGCACGCGAACATAGGCAGTAGTTCAGTCTTAACAATTCTCAACAATTTACCAAAACAAACTTAGCCCTATGAGTACTCAAGCCAAGCAACGCAATAGCAGCCGCATCGATAAGACCAAGCCCTACGATGGAGCCGATGGTCCCAAGGTTACCAGACCTGCTGACAATGTGATGACCAAAGAAACCGAGCCTTCTTGGGCCTTTGGCTTAGCGCTGGGAACCGTCTTTTTAGCGATCAACTTTTTTGTTGCAGCCATCTACTTCGGCATCATTAATCCTTAAGTTCTTTTGGGGCCGACGCCGAGATGCTGCTCTAGGCGTCGGCTAGCGATCGACATGGAATAGCAAACGATCCAGTAGAGTAGACCGACAAAAAGATAAACCTCAGCGTAGCGGCCTAGAAATTGGGGTTGAGCCAAGATCGAGCGCGCAATTCCGGTGAGTTCTACTAGGGCAAAGATTGAGAGCAAAGAGGTGTCCTTAAACAAGGAAATAAACTGCCCTACGATCGCCGGAATCACGACTCGTAAGGCTTGCGGTAGCACAATTAGCCATAACACCCACAAGGGGTTGAGCCCCAAAGCTCGAGCCGCTTCACTCTGGCCTCTGGGCACTGCTTGGAGACCAGCCCGGACATTTTCTGCCAGGTAAGCCGCATTAAAGAGCACGAGTCCGGCGATCGCCCGTAACAATCGGTCTAGCCGTAACTCGACAGGCAGGATCAGCGGCAACATTACCTGAGCTAGAAACAAGATGCCGATTAAAGGCAGGCCGCGCACGATTTCCACAAACAGGGTGCAAAACCACCGCACCACAGGTAAATTACTTTGTCGCCCTAGCGCCAGCAACACACTAAAGGGAAAAGCCAGCACAATACTGGTGGTTGCCAGCAACATCGTCAGTAACAGACCATTCCAGAAATTCGTGCTGACGGATCTGAGTCCCAGCCCGCCGCCAATTAGCCACAGCAATATCGGAAAAGCGCCTAGCCAAACCCAAACGAGCTGAGGTTTCAGTAGAGTTGCGAAACGTTTTCCTAACCAAAAGCTGCCAAATAAAAGTAGCGCGATCGCGCCTAACCAGAGGCGAGGCGGTAGTGGCAAGGGCAACAGTATAGTTACGCCTAGGGCGATCGCTGTAACGATGCTGACTCCTCGTTTGAACCAAGGCGATCGCGGAGGTGCCAAGTTGCCCCAAGAAAGACCTGCTAAACCAACTACAATCCCCAACACCAACCATAACCGCCAAGCTAAGTTGGGTGGATAACGGCCAATGAAGAAGAGGCGTAAGTTGGTTTGCACCACCGTCCACTGAGCTTGAGTAAACACCCATCCCAGAACTGCTTGCAACACTTGGAAGAGCAGCCACAGACAAACCAGCGTCAGCAGGCTGTTGTACCAAGTGTTAAATAAATTGCGGCGTAGCCATTGCCACGGGGTGATAGATAAAATGGGTGGGGCATCATCTAGCGTCATAGTTTTGTTTAGCGCTCCACCAGTTGCACTGTGCGGTTATACCAATTAATCAAGCCAGAAATGACCAGGCTGATCGAAAGATAAGTCACTGAGATCAACACCATCACTTCCACGGCGCGACCCGTTTGGTTGTAGGTAGTCGAAGCCACCGCATACAGGTCCGAATAGCCAATCGCGATCGCCAAGCTAGAGTTTTTAGCAAGGTTGAGGTATTGGTTGCCCAAAGACGGCACGATCGATCGCAGCGCTTGCGGAAAAATCACGAGACGCAGAATATAGCTAGGCCTCAGTCCTAAAGCACGAGCCGCTTCCCATTGTCCTTGGGACACCGACTGTACCCCACCCCGGACAATCTCAGCGATAAAGGTGGCGGTGTATAAACTCAGGCCCACCAACAAAGCGGCAAATTCAGGTGAGAGTTGTAGGCCACCTTCAATGCTGTCGGCAACAATGCGCGGCGCATCCCAACCCAGAATCTCGGTTTCAAAGATAATCAGGGCGATCGCGACAGTCACAGCCAGGGTGCCTAACAGCTTCAGCAATAAAGGGACTGTAGGGGCGGCGGCTCTACTACCCCACCAATGCCAAGCCCATACCAGCAGCAAATTAGCTGACAACAGCAAGAGCCAGACATCCGTATCGCGGGTGACGTGAAACCACGGCAACGCCACAGTCTGCTGAGTTAAATAGATCGGTCCTGGCAACTGAATATGAGCTGGTAGACGCGGAAAACCCAGAAAAACTGCAAAGTACCAGAAAAACAGTTGCAAAAGCAAAGGTGTGTTGCGTAGCGTTTCCACATACACCAAAGCGAGTTGCCGCACTAACCAGTTGTCCGAGAGACGCGCAATGCCAGCCGTCACTCCCACCACCGTTGCTAAGACAATGCCAAAAACCGTGACTCGCAAAGAATTCGCCAGCCCAACTTGTAACGCTCGTGCGTAGTTATCTGAAGGGCGGTAGGAAATTGGGGTTTCACCAATATCAAAGGCGGCTTGCGAGTTGAGAAAACCGAAGCCAAATTGAATCCCCAACTGTTGTAAGTTGCGGCTGAGATTGCTCCAGAAAATGGCGATCACGATCGCGGTCAGGAGCACGACTAGCACTTGCCCAACAACCCACCAAAATCGCACATCTCGCCAGAGCGGAACGGAGCGTTGCGTTTTCATGCGATCGCCTTACCGGAATGGTGGAGCATAGAGCAGCCCCCCCTGATTCCACAATTGATTTTGGCCTCGTGGCAAATTTAGTTTCGTTTTTGGCCCTAAGTTGCGATCGTAAATCTCGCCGTAATTGCCCACATGCTTAATAATCCGCACCGTAAAGTCGTTGGGCAAGCCTGCACCTTCACCTAAGTTGCCTTCTGCCCCTAAAAAGCGACGCACTCCCGGATCTTTGCTGCTACTAGCGAGTTGCGTGACATTTTTGGAGTTAATCCCCATTTCTTCAGCATTAATCAAGGTGTAGATCGTCCAGCGCACCGCATCATTCCACTTGGCATCTCCCGCAGCCACCGCAGGAGCGAGGGGTTCTTTGGAAACTACGTCAGTCAAAATCACATGCTCTTCGGGCTTGGGTAAAGCGCTACGTCGGGAGAGTAATTGCGAGCGATCGGACGTCACCGCATCGCAACGGCCTTCTTGGTAAGTGGCAAACACGATATTGACATCTTCAAACACTACGGGAGTGTAGTTGATGTTGCGCTTCCGCATTTCATCAGCCAAGTTTTGCTCGTTAGTGGTTCCGGTTTGGGTGCAAATAGAGCGGCCTTTCAGGTCAGCCAAGGATTTGATGCCGCCATTTTGTTTCACCATCACCCCTTGCCCGTCATAAAACACTGTGGGGGCAAATTCTAGGCCGACGGAAGTATCCCGACTCATCGTCCAGGTAGTGTTGCGGCTGAGCACATCTACTTCGCCCGTCTGTACGGCGGTAAAGCGTTCCTTAGCGTTGAGGTTACGGAATTCTACAGCCTCTGGATTATCAAACAGAGCAGCGGCGATCGCTCGACACACATCTACATCGAGTCCGGAATACTTACCGTCTTGCCCTACAAAACTAAATCCTGGGAGTTCGCCACTGACACCACAGACGACATTACCCCGACTGATGATGGTGTCTAGTTGGCTTTGCCGCTGTTGTTGGCTACACCCTACTAGGGAAAGACCCATCAACACGGTTGTCACGATGAAAGAATGCCATTGACGCATAAATGCAGCTTTACTCTCTTTGAATAGGCTCCAAGGAGACAAGAGGTGCCACCAGAAATGCAAGGTACTACGTCTGGCTCTGGCCTCAAGCCTTCGATCGAGTCTTATCTTACAGGCTTCAAAGAGTCTATTGCTGACACTACGATACTAAGTTCCGCAATTATTACAGAGAGTTTCGAGAAGTTCACCCATTAAGAATGAGGCACCAAGCGCTCTTCGGCTAAGTCACGGATAAGAGGCATTTTGGTGTGAATATAGGCATTCAACATGTTAGTTTCATCAGAATCTAGCGATTGTTGAGCTTTTAATTGCCGTAGCAGCCATTGGGCTAAGCTAGAATCGTCCAAATTTAGCAATATTTGGGCTTGAGCTGACTCAACCACCGCCCATAGCTGGCGTAGCATTAAAGGAGTCATACGTTCTCTTCCTTAATTGTCTTTTCACTTTTCAACCATATCTTGATCTGTAAATACCAAACTTCGGCCCACACAAGAAGACACAAGAGTTACAAAACACTTAATAAAGCGATTTATAAGTTGATTTGCTTTTCACAATTGCTTATTCGGTTTTTCGACCACTTGATATAAAAAGCTGAGCGTGGCCCAATGCCTGACATCTAGCGCCCACATGTCAGTGGGAATGCTCAACGTTTGCGTCGGTACTGCACTGGCTTGATGCAGATCTTGCCAAATAGCTTCAGCAATTTCTAAAGGATTAGAAGGGGCACCCAATCGCTGCACTTCCCCCATTGGCCGCATTGCAGCTTCTAGAGCCGCCAAAGTTTGGGTAAAAGGTGCATCACTAAAAATCAGATGAGTTTCGGCAAAACCCGCTGGCCCTCTCACAATCCATTGCAGGGAGTTTTTCACTTGCGGCACGCTCAGAGTTTCCCCAGGCGCGATCGCTTCCTGCTTCAAACTAGATTTGGTTTCGCTCCCTTCTGTAGGAGGGGTGGCTTGGCTAGAGTAAAGCGCAATTAAGCTGCCGCTGCTGTCTAAACTTACAGCGACGAAATAAATGGGGCGATCGCTATAGTTGGTAACTTGGTAACGAATCTGGCTACCCATTGGTAAAGTAGGAACGCCTAACTCAGTAGGCGGGGTGGGAGTCGCCCGGTTGCCTGAGGGGGCACCATTCGCCCGCAGCGTGGATCGGGTGAGGAGAACCGCAGGTTCAGGAGTGACGAGTTCTAAAGCTGCTTTAACACCCAAGTGCGAAGATGCTTCGTTGACTGTTAATCGCAAAAGCTTAGCAGCCAAGCGGGTTTTCAGGTGAGGCAGGAGCCGCTGAATTGCTGACTTGACCGCTTCTCCACCTTCTCCCAAGCTGTTCGGAATTAACTCCCGACTGGCTGAAAACAAGCCATAGCTGCGCGGGGTGACACTGGATTCACTGCTGCGACTGCTGCTAGCCTCGGATGTAGCCACCTCAGCCGTTGCTGTAGCTGTAGGGGAGGGACGAATGGCTTCACTAACTCGACCTAACAACGTGTCCGCAGGTTGCTCCCCTGCCGTAACCACGGTGACATAAGGGGTGGCAGAAAATGCGCTGGTGGCATCCACTCGTTCGATCCGCTCCAGCGTCGGGTCCAGAGCGATCGCTAAATTAAGATTGCGCGGGATCACGCGAATGGCTTCTTGTAGCAGTTGCCCCACCTGAAGTTTGAGGTCAGCCGCCGCCTCACCCACTGTAGAAATGCGAGCTTTCGCAGTCAGCCCATTGCGAGCGTAAATCTGCATTTGTAGGGGTTGAGTGGTAGCAGTCTCCGAGGCGTTAGCAGTTTCAGAGATACCAGCGATCGCGCTCGACTCAACTTTTACAAGGGTAGCTGCCAAATCTGTAGGACTGGGCAGCGAGACCACGCTGAGCACAGAATTCAAACCGTAGGCTTCTAGACCAGGGCTAAACAACCCGCCGAGCCAAAGCTGACCTGATCTACCATCCTCATCCACGCTGATCACAATCCCTTCAGCTCCCAGGCGATCGCTGGGTGCTGTGTAGTAAGTGAGTAAAGCTTGGGATCGGCTTTGCAACCCCATCAAAGTGGGCTGCTCCTTGCCCACCCACTGAGCCACACTGGCGGTAGCACGATTGAAGCTGACTTGAATAGTAGGAGCAGGAGCCGCCGACCAAAGATACTGGGTCAAGGCGTAGGTCAGTAAGCCAGCACTAAAACCGCCCCACTGTGTTTCAAAGGCTTGCTCTTGAGCGGAACCAGAAATTGTCGAACTAGCTAATTCGTCTAAGCTGGCTGCGGCTAAAACCACCCCAGGAATCTGCCTAGAGCGTCGTTGCACGCCCACCTGCTCTCGCGATGCCTGGATGCGGCTCAGGAGTTGGTCTTGAAATGCTAATTCCTCTGGGCTGGGTCTGCCCAACTTAGGTTTGGGTCTAGCCCGTAGCCGCAAGTTTCCTTGTAAAGAACTGCCGGGGTAAAGATAGCTCGTATCTAAAATTGTGGTCACTCGGTCGGTTGCCAGCGATCGCAGCAGCAACAGCAGGGTTTCTTCTAGCAAGTCGTTGACAACACCCTCGGCATCGTCGCTTGATAAAACACCATCGACTGGGACCAGGCTGCTTTGTAGGGCTTCAGCGGCACCCCCTAGCTGCACTCGACTACCATAGCCGCTGAAATGGAACACCACTACATCTCCTGGCCGTGCTTGCTCGGTTAGATGCTCTAGAAAGGCGGACTCAATAGCTTGGCGAGTAGCTTGGCGATCGCTCAGCGTCAGGATGTCGCGATCGCTAAACCCAAACCGATGAATGAGTAATTCGCGCTGCAACTCCACATCAGTTACACATCCCGCCAAGGCGGAGTTGCGAGTGGCAGTTCGGTGAAACATGCTGTCGGGATATTGGTTAATGCCCACCAGCAAAGCTAGTTTTCGGGTGGTGGGTGCGGCTAAGACTTGAGAGTAGCGATCGCTCAGGCGCAACAACCCTGCTTCACTCATGCCTAAGGCCGCCAAGGTCAAGCTAGCTTGTTGCAAAAAAGCTCGCCGCTTCAGTCCCATGCCTTTGCTTTCCCCTACGGCTATCTAGATCTGAGATTTCTAGGCACTCAACTCCGCAGCCTCGCGGTTAACGTTGGCTCTAGCTGAGAAAATCCAGCCTTAACGACTGCCAGTATAGACGAAAAATAGGGACGCACCGTTGTCCGCCCCTACACAGGATGTAGAAATAGCCCTAAAAACTTACGCTTCGACCAGGACTCGCATCGCTCGTGCTAGCTCAGCCGCTACTTCGGGACGAGAGAACTCTGGAGGTGGCAATTCACCGCGACGCAGCATTTCTCGAACTTTGGTGCCAGAGAGGTGAATTCGCTCGGCGGGGCTGCTGGGGCTGGTTTTAGTCGTAGCCATGCCCTGTGTGCGAGTGCAGTAGAAAGCATGCTCAAACTTCATGGGAGTGATACCCAATTCCCCGGGTTCAAACTCATCGAAGATATGCTGAGCGTCGTAGGTGCCATAGTAGTCACCAACTCCAGCATGATCACGACCCACAATAAAATGGGTGCAACCATAGTTCTTCCGCAGCAGAGCGTGGAAAATCGCCTCGCGGGGGCCAGCATAACGCATAGCCGCTGGGTTGATTGCTAGAATCACCCGATCTTGAGGGTAGTAGTGCTCCAGAATAATTTCGTAGCAGCGCATCCGTACATCTGCGGCGATGTCATCTTCCTTGGTTGCGCCGACGAGGGGATGGAGAAATAGACCATCCACAGTTTCCATCGCGCACTTCTGAATGTATTCGTGAGCGCGGTGGATGGGGTTACGGGTTTGGAACCCAACGATGGTTTTCCAAGCCTTTTCCTTAAACATGGCCCGCGATGCCGCAGGGTCAATCTGATACTGGGGGAAAAGCGGATGAGACTGTCGTTGCAGCAACCAAACTGGACCTGCCAAATTAACTGGCCCTTGGTTGTAAACCACCTTCACGCCAGGATGCTTTTCGTCGTCGGTGCGGTAGACATTGATCGCTTCGTGGGCTTTGTCGTATTGATACTTCTGCGTCAGCTCCAACACACCAATGAACTGCCCCTGAGGGTTGTCTAGGCGTACCAAACTGCCCTCTTTCAGAGGCTCTGCGACTGCTTCTGTGACAGACAGAGTCACTGGAATAGACCAAGGCAGCCCATTCGCAAGGCGCATGTTCTCGACCACACTGATGTAGTCTGCCTGTTCCATGAAACCAGTCAGAGGGCTAAAGCCACCAATGGCAATCAATTCCAGATCAGAGGTGGCTCGCTCATCAAGCTGAACGCGAGGCAGAAGTTCCGCTTTGTCTAGAAAGGTTTGTTTTTGCTCTGGCGTAACGATGCGATTGATCAGTTGGCCGCCGTGGGGTGCAATGCCGTCTGAATGGTGACTCAAGGTAACTCCCTCTTCCTGATAGCGTGAACAGAAGATTGTTAATTTTTTCTAATTTTTATCCTACCTTTCCCCGGTACCTCTGTGGAAATTTAGGCAATGGTTATTCCGGCGATCGCGCTTCCGTTCAATTCAACTTGGAGATACGAATTTAAAGCATTCTCAGCAGATTTCCATCCCAAGCTATTTCTTGGCTTCGCTGGGTTCACGCACTTCACTCAACTCGCTACTTGCTTCCACTTCTAGCTCCGCTCGTTCCGAGAATCCCCACAGGAATAGCAAGCCGATCAAAGAAACCATCAGCCACTCTGGCGGCACCAAACCATCATTAATTACTCGCAGCAGCAATCGCAGACCCACCAAAGCCACGGTGACGTAGCCAGCATCTTCCAGATGCGTAAATTCATCTAACCAACGAATAAACAAGCCAGCCATAAACCGCAGCGCGATCACCCCAATTAACCCGCCAGTAATTACCAGCCAGGTTTCTTTAGAAATAGCGATCGCCGTAGTCACACTATCCAAAGAGAAAGCCAAATCAGTAAAGGCAATGACCGGGATCGCTTGCCAGAGTGTGGCAAAACGGGGGCCATGATGAGGATTGTCAGCATCTTCTTGAGCGCTGAAGTACTGAAGCACCAACCACAACAGATAAGCCGCGCCTGCCAACTCGAATTGCCAGTACTTGGTTACCCAGGTTGCGGTCAGAATCAAAACGACCCGTAACACAAAGGCACAGACCAAACCCAGGTTAAGCGCTCGACGTTGCAGGGTACTCCCCTCTAGTCCTTGGGCGATCGCAGCTAGGGCGATCGCGTTATCTGCTGAGAGGACTGCTTCTAGCGCCACCAAGACTGGCAGGAGCAAGAGGGTATCGTACCCAAAGTTCATCGGAGTGTCTAACAAGTGGTCTAGCATTAACAGATTTTTGCAAAAGTGTGCAGTTAAGGATACTTGCGGCCAAAGCCAAGCTATTAAAACAGGTTATTAAGAATTATTGCTTATTCTTTTAGCTTAGCGCTTAACTCGATCTGCTGTCGTAATCCAGTTGGGTTAAAGATTTGGTTCCATCCGCCACCCTCTATTCAGCCATCCCTCTGGCAGGTTACACTAAACCACCCAGACAGATCGGTGAATGGGTGAGATCGAAATCGCAAGTCAAAAGTTTTCTCAGAAAACCCCTGACGTTAATCAACCCACTCACTTAGTTTACCCAGATAAAGTTAAGGTGCAATTGAGGCAAACCACGCATAAAATGGACGTGTTTGGGGTTAATTTAGCCCTGCGATATCAGACTCCCGGTGCTGCGATGCATGACCCCAGGGATAAAAATGGAAGCGGTTCGGCAAATTCCCCACGCTTTGAACTTAGCCATGTTAATCAACCTAATGGTGCACCGCTAGCTGAGCAGTGTGGTCAGCCATTAGCGTTGGCGCAGTTTCAAGCTCGTTACCCGATGGGAAGTTTGACGGCTGACTTACTAGACATTCGCGGAGACAACTACATCGTCAAAGCCTCGGTTCAGGTGGGAGGCAACGTTTTAGCCACAGGAATGGCGGTAGCTACCAGCATTGAGGCGGCAGAAGACCGCGCCCGACTCCGTGCTTTAGAAGTGTTGGGCATCCAAGCGCCGCAGCCTCCACAACCAACTGCTTCTTCGGCTTATGAAGTGCAGGTTCAATTGATGACAAACCACCAAAGCGAAGCAGAGTTTTCGCCCCAAACTCGTTTAGCTCATGTAGGCAACCATCAAGAGGTTAAACAGCTTTCCGCTCAGCAACAAAGACCTTTATCTGTGGCAAGCACAGCACTGGAAATGCCGGCAATCGTTCCGGAACCTGCTTCCACCTTCTCAGGTGACTTTTCCGGTGAGCTATTCAATCATACCTACACTGACTCTTATACGGATATTGATATAGATACGGCGGCGATCGCTGAACCTGTAATTCCCAGCCATCCAGAAGTCCAGCCTACAAGCCTGAATAATGGTCGCAATGGCAAGAGTGCGGTCAAAGCTCGTGAGGTGGTGCCAGAACCAGCAACTCGCGAGCCTAGCCGAGAACCGATGGATCTGTCGGAAGCAATCGCTCAAACCAGTGTCGAAATTAAGCGCTTGGGCTGGACTGACGTGCAAGGTCGCACCCATCTGCAACGTACCTATGGCAAGCGATCGCGCCAGCATTTGACCGATGAAGAGTTGTTGGAATTTCTGGAATACTTGCGATCGCAACCTTCCCCTAACGAATCTCCGTTTTGATTCCTAGTTGGCAGAAGCTTTGTAGGGGCGGATGGCTATCCGCCCAATGCAGCATTTAAGTCATAGAAGGCATTGCGCCCCTACAGAACTAGTGTTAGTTCACCGCAGCGATCGGGTTTTGAGCCGAGGGGCGACGCTCGATTACTTGGTCAATTAAGCCGTACTCTTTGGACTCTTGCGCTGACATAAAGAAGTCACGCTCGGTGTCTTCCATGATCTTTTCTAGGGGTTGTCCGGTGTGCTCGGCTAGCATTTCGTTCAAGCGTTGCTTGTGGTAGAGGATTTCCTTGGCCTGAATTTCGATGTCAGTCGCTTGACCTTGAGCACCACCGAGGGGTTGGTGAATCATGATCCGGGAGTGGGGGAGGCTGACCCGCTTGCCCTTGGTGCCTGCACTGAGGAGAAACGCGCCCATACTAGCAGCCAAACCTAGACAGATGGTAGAAACATCGGCCCGGATGTGCTTGATGGTGTCGTAAATGCCCATACCAGCAGTAACGGAACCACCGGGGGAGTTGACGTAGAGGTAAATGTCTTTTTCTGGGTCTTCTGCGTCCAACAGGAGCAACTGAGCCACGATCAGGTTGGCAACATCAGAGTCGATGGCGGTGCCCAAGAAGATGATCCGATCCCGTAGTAGCCGAGAGTAGATGTCAAAGGCGCGATCGCCACGTCCAGAGGGTTCAATAACGGTAGGAATCATGCAGTTTGCCTGTTCACGCATTTTTCCCCATTCTACCGATTCAACTGATTTTGGTGGGGTTACGGTCGGTTTAAGCGTGCGATCGCCCGCAGGGTACAGCCCGTCTCAGCTTGGGCGCGATAAACTGTCGAAGGTATGCCCCTACTGAGTTCTAGAATCATCCCCTATGACCAATCGCCTGGCTCAAGCCCAAAGCCTCTACTTGCGGAAACATGCTGAGAACCCGATTGATTGGTGGCCTTGGTGTGATGAAGCCTTGGAAACAGCACGGCGAGGCAACAAACCCATCTTTTTGTCGGTGGGTTACTCCAGTTGCCACTGGTGCACCGTCATGGAAGGAGAAGCTTTTTCGGATCAGGCGATCGCGGACTACATGAACGCCAACTTTCTGCCGATCAAAGTCGATCGCGAGGAACGCCCAGACCTCGACAGCATCTATATGCAAACGGTTCAGATGATGACTGGACAAGGCGGCTGGCCCCTAAATGTGTTTCTGGCTCCCGACGACCTGATCCCTTTTTATGGCGGCACCTACTTCCCCCTCGAAGCGCGCTATGGTCGCCCCGGATTTATGCAAGTGTTGCAAGCGATCCGCCGTTACTACGACCACGAACCGGAGAAGGTGCAATCGCTCAAAGAAGAACTATTGGGGCATCTGCAAAGTTCTGCCTTGTTGAATCCAGGGCAAGAGCTGAGTGACGAGTTGTTGCGGCAAGGGTTGGAGTACAACGCAGGTGTCCTCACCTCGGAGGGACACGGCCCCAGCTTTCCGATGATTCCTTATGCGGATATGGCACTGCACGCGGTGCGGTTTCAGGCTCACCTCAAGTACGACGCCACCGAAAGTTGCACCAAGCGCGGTTTGAACTTGGCTCTCGGTGGGATTTATGACCATGTCGGGGGTGGCTTCCATCGCTACACTGTGGACCCCACATGGACTGTACCTCACTTTGAAAAGATGCTCTACGACAACGGGCAAATCGTGGAATATTTGGCGAATTTATGGAGTGCGGGGATGCACGAGCCTGCCTTTGAACGGGCGATCGCGGGCACAGTGCAATGGTTGAAGCGAGAAATGACCGCACCTCAAGGTTACTTCTACGCCGCTCAAGATGCCGATAGTTTTTCCACCCGCGATGAAGTGGAGCCAGAAGAAGGCGCTTTCTATGTGTGGGACTACAACGAACTTGAACAACTCCTCACGGCTGAAGAACTCACCGAACTGACCCAGCAGTTTACAGTGACGCGCAACGGTAACTTCGAGGGGCAAAACGTTTTGCAGCGTCGGCAGCAGGGAGCACTGAGCGAAACCGTAGAAGCTGCTTTAGATAAACTGTTTCAAGTACGCTACGGAGCCGATCCGCGATCGCTCACTACCTTTCCCCCCGCTCGCAATAACCAGGAAGCCAAAACCCAAGATTGGCCTGGTCGGATTCCTGCGGTCACAGATACTAAAATGATCGCAGCTTGGAATAGTTTGATGATCTCTGGTTTGGCTCGCGCTGCCACTGTATTCAATCAACCCGAATATTTGCAATTAGCGATTCAGGCAGCTGACTTTATTCGCCAACAGCAATGGGCCGAGGGACGCTTTCACCGCCTCAACTACGACGGGCAACCTCATGTCCCTGCTCAAGCGGAGGACTATGCCCTCTTTATCAAGGCGTTGCTAGACCTCCATCAAGCGCATCTCAGTGAGGCAAGACCAAGCCATGATCCTCAGGGTTGGTTAGAAGCTGCTGTGCAAGTGCAGCAAGAATTTGATGATCGCCTCTGGAGTAGCGACTTGGGTGGCTACTACAACACAGCCAGCGATGCCAGCCAAGACCTGTTGGTGCGAGAGCGCAGTTACGCCGACAATGCTACGCCTGCGGCCAATGGTGTATCGATCGCTAACCTGATTCGCCTCGCGCTATTAACTGAAAACTTGACGTATCTGAATCGGGCTGAGCAAGGACTACAAGCCTTTAGCAGCATTATGGAAAGTGCGCCTCAAGCTTGCCCCAGTTTGTTTGTCGCCCTTGACTGGTACCGCAACCAAACCTTAGTGCGAACCACAAGCGATCGCCTGGATCAGCTTGCCCTCCAGTATCTACCCACAGCAGTTTATCTAACGGAAGCCAATTTACCCGCAGCGACCATTGGCTTAGTGTGTCACGGGTTGAGTTGCAAAGAGCCTGCAACCAGCTTCGAGCAACTTTGGGAACAACTCCAGCAAAGCCAAATGCGAACCACTTTTTAATCCGTAAAAGGTGCCTCAGATCAGGGGCGACGCTATGTATAGGGCTTACAAACTCCCGCTTACAGAAAGAGCAAGCACTCGCACAGCGCCCATCCTAATAGAGAAAACACCATGATCTGGAGTTCCAAGGTAGGGCTACAGAGCCTCTCACTAGGGAGTTGGTTGCGGCGGGATAGCGGGGCTGGGAGGAGTAGGCGTGTTCCAGGCGGGAGGAGTGGCTGGCGATGTTGGCGCGATTGGGGTATTCCAAGGCTGATTCGCCACAGGCTGACTGGGCGGAATCCGCTCAATGGTAATCAAGGCTTCCATCACCGCTTTCACGATAGGCGCTGCCACCGTCGAGCCAAAGGCGTCATCCCCCTGCGGTTCATCGATCACGGCTACAACTACGTAGCGCGGGGCTTCGACGGGAAAAATGCCCACAAAGCTAGTGATTTTAGCGTACTCATGATAGCCACCGTTTGGATTCGCTTTTTGTGCGGTTCCTGTCTTACCTGCAATGCGATAACCGGGAATCTGAGCAGATTTACCCGTACCCTGAGCCACTACCGACTCCATCATGGCTAGTACCGATCGCGTCGTTTGTGGTGAGAAGATTTGCTGCGGTGCAGGCAGAGAAGGTTGCCAATAAGGTTGGCCATCCGTGTTGAATAAGCCACGCACTAGGTGAGGAGTGACTAATTTGCCACCGTTAGCTAAGGCTCCGTGTAGCTGCACTAACTGGATTGGGGTGAGAGAAAATCCTTGACCAAAAGAAGTCGTAGCTGGCTCAATCGGTGAGCTGACAAACTGCGCTCGTTTCTTCAGAGATCCCGCAATTTCAAACGGTAAATCAATGCCAACGGTTTGGCCCAAACCTAAGCGCTGCAACCAGCTATAGTAAACATCCGGTGGCATCTGCTGCACAATATGCACCATGCCCACGTTGCTGGAGTATTGCAGAATTTGCGCGATCGACAGTGGCCCTCTTGCTCCCACATAGTCGAAGTCATAGTCTGCGATCGGCCAACCATCCACATAAATTTGGCCTTCGTCATTAAACACACTGTTGGGTTGAATCGCCCCTGATTCTAAGGCGATCGCCACATTCAACGGTTTGAAGGTAGACCCAGGTTCGTACAGGTCGGTCAGCGCCCAGTTCTTAAACAGCTCTACATTGAACTTGAAGTATTGGTTGGGATCATAGGAAGGCTCAGAAACAAACGAGAGTAAAGAGCCATCCCGCGCATCCATGACAATGACGCTGCCCCGCTTGCCATTAAACTGCTTGATTTGCTGCTGGAGGGCAAACCTAGCGGCACGCTGCAAACGACTATCTAGAGTAAGTTGCAGCCGCAGATCATCAACATGGAGAAAACCGCCAGGGACTTGGTCGGGAATTAAAGCTCCGCTCCCAGTGCGGCTAAGGCGAACAGCTTGGACAGAGCGCTCCAATAATTTTTGCTGACTATATTCCACCCCCGCTTGACCCTTGCGATCGAGATTGACATAGCCAACCACATCAGCAAATAAGTTCTGTTGGGGGTAGAGCCGCTGCTGGTGACGAATCATCTCAACGCCATCAATCTGCAAATCTTTAATCTGATCGGCGATATCCTCAGTCAGGGAGTACTCTACCTGGATGCCGCTATCAGCTCGATTGAATTGTTGAATTAATTTAGCCGTCGATCGCTTGAGTAAAGGAGACAACTTGGCAGCGATCGCCTCTTTGGTCTCACTAAATAAGCGGGGATGGGCGTAGAGCGTGTAAACCGGTTGGTCGATCGCTAAGACATTACCACCGCGATCCACAATGGGACGACGGGGCACAAAGGGCCGCAAATAAATCATTTGTTGATCTTGCGCCCGAACCTTCAGCTTCTCAGCCTCAACCACCTGGAGGCGAAATAGATTTGCGACTAACCCCAAGCCACCCGTCATCAACACAATCCACACCAGCACCAAACGCCAGGGAGACGGCTGGGCATGAACAGGGGGAAGAGGACCCAAAGCACCTACTTCATTTTGCCAAGACTCATCTACCGCTTTCAAAGGGCGAGCTTGAGGAGAGTTGGGAGTGGAAGGAGGAACAGAAGAGGCCATAAATCCAACACATTAGCAGGACAGCACAGTCAGGGAAGAGGCTACAAATCGCTGCTAATAGCCCAGCGGCGAAAATGTTGTAGGCTTTGCATCCGCTGGCGCGATCGGCGTAGGGGCAGGGGCAGGCCGATGAGGCGCAGGTTGCAAGAAGATAGTATTCGCTGGGTTAGAAGGTACTAGTCCTGCTCTAGTCGTTTCTGCCTGTTGGGCAATTTGATTTTTCAGCACTTCGCTAGCTGCTGTCAACTGGCGCTCATTACGCTGCAAGTTTTCTAGGTTACGGTATTCCTGACTCCAGAGTTGCTGCGAGTATACCGTTTGCCCATACACAGAGAGCACAGCAATCGAGAGGGTTCCAGCCAAAATTGACAAACTGCGCTGGGCTCCAATCAGCGATCGCAACCACAGAGGTAGCTGGCGATTGTTGGGTAGGCGCTTAACATTAGTAGACTGAACCCGACGAGGAGCAACGGTTGGCTGTAGTTTCGTAATCGGGGTAACTTTCGTCCCACTCGGATAAATCGCGGTTTGACTAGTTTGACTGGTTTGACTGGGGGGCAAACGCCGAGGGGGAATTCTAGATTTTAGACCAACAGCCATAGACCTCACTCCTAAAGCAGCAACGCGGCAAAATTTGAGCAGTTTCGTACCGCCAAATTAAATTCATACACTCACACTCATCAGCCATCAGAACTCTACTGACCTCTTAGAACCTGTCCGCCACCGCTATCCAGATTTAGCAATCTAAAACCAGAGGTTTTCGGATAGATTCTTAGTAGAGTTCTGAAGTAGGGCTTAGCAACAGAATTGCTGTTATCTTAGCCTCATTACTTCCCATCAATTCACTAGAACGGTTTTAGTTTTCCCACTTTTCAGTTTGGCTTCTAAAGTCAACAAAATTACGAAGTATAAATATGCAATTGCTCAGTCTACTCTTTAATTGGAATTTCAAATAAATCTCAAGGAAGATTTTCAGAGTATCCGTTAAAGCTCTTCGCAATCCACTTCACAACTTTATGGCGTCAACCTCAGAAAACAAAGACCAGCAACACCCCCTATGGGGTCGCGATCGCCAACTGATCAACAGCCTCCTAGGAGCAGAAGCCAACGACTATAACTTGGTAGAGCTAGCACGGCTGCGCATCCGCTACAAAGGCTTCCCTGGCGCCCGAGATATCAAAGCAGACCTCGACAAAGCCTTGGCCCAGTGGCAATTGAGCGAGAGTGAGTTGTTTGCCAAAACCAGAGATATTCATGCCATCGCTCAGGTTTATAAGGGACGAGGCTCCCAACGCGATGATTGGAGTTAATTGCTGAGTTTCGACATCAATCAACCGCCGATTCACAACTTAGAGATTGGGCAAAAATAAGTTGAAGGTGCCACTTTCAAACATGATAAAAATGCCCAAACCAATCAAGACAATTGGAACAAATGTATTACCATAACGGGTGATTAATCTCGTAATTGTCGGGTGACGAGTTAACTGTTGTGCGATTAAACACCAAAGCCCTATTAGGCCAAAAAAGATTAAAAGTGTGATCCCCAAACGGTTGCGATCGCTACTGGCAAATAAGGGTACGTAGATGCCAATGTTGTCACCGCCATTCGCGATCGTCGTCATTGCTACAGCATAAATTTGTGGGTTAAACAAACTTCGCCAAATTCCTGGAACCGCTATCTCGGGTGCAGCAGCAGTAAGACTATCACTTGGGCTAAGCACTCCCTCGTTAACCGCTTGGACATCACTAGCTGTAGATTCACGATGCCAAAGCTGGTTGATCCCCAAGCCAATCGGCACTAGGCCCAATAACCCAATCCAAGCTGGGGAGATTACCAATCCACCTAAGAAACCAGGCAAGCTCGCTAAAATCAGCACCGTAAAACCTAGGTACTGCCCCAAAACCACATGCCGCTTGCGAAATGTTGAGTTAACCTGCGAGAAAAATATAGTCAGCAGCAGTAGGTCATCTATATTCGTGGCAATAAACGCCATCACCCCCGAAGTGGCTACGGCCCAAATTCCATGTTGAGTCACGGTGCTTTCGGTTTAGTCTGAGGAGTAGCGACTAGGGGAAGGGCAACTTGATCTAAAGCCTTGGCTGTCTCTTGCGCCGTGGTGGAACTTTGAGTCAGCCGCCTTAAATCTTCTTCGAGTTCATTAGAAACAGTTGCCATAGATTCTGGATGAAGTCGGCTGGGCGCATCTGCCTTGGTAGAAAGAGGCGCTAAAACCTGAGCCAGCTGGGCTTGCTGCTGAAGTTGCTCGGTAGAAGACACCAAGCCGCTCAACCCATTGACTAAATTTCGCAGATTGTTGCGGAAGGTGGGGTCCCCCGTCAACTCATCCAAGTCGGAGGTGATTTTTTGGGCGTTCTGAAAGGTGGCTCGCGCCGAATCTAAGGTTTGCTGGAGGACCAGTGTATTGGTGGGATTGTTGAGAGATTGAGAGACATCGCGCAAATTTACCGAAGCTTGGGCCGCGTTCGCGGAGAGTGCCTCTAGATTGTTTAACAAAGTGCTTTGCTCGACTCGACTCAATACTGGCGTAAAGCCTTGCACCGCCACCTGGAGTTGCTCACTGGTCTGCCGAATCGTACCTAAGGTTTCAGCTAACGTATTGCGATTAGTCGTGACTAGGCCACTGACCTGATTTGCCGTCAAGCCTACTTGAGTGGCTGCTTGGCTCAAGGCATCAGCAGTAACTACGGCTGAGGAAGAAACTGTATTCAGGTTTTGCTGGGTAGATTGGCTTAAAGTAGCAATTTCTTTGGACAACTGCGAAACCGCTACCGCAGCTTCAGCGGTATTTTTCGCAGCAGCATTGACGTTTCTAAAGAACGTGGGGTCACTGTACAAAGCAGCAAAGCGGATGCTGGCCCGAATCAGTTCGTCAACGCTAATGCCAATCTGACCTTTGAGCCGAGAGCCATCGCAGACGATCACCGCTGGATCGCAGTTAGCGGCTAATGGTTTGGCAGCGATCGCGCCTTGGGGTAGAACTTTGCGCGGCGATAAATCAATTGACGTTTCACTAATTAAGCCAGATTGATTCGCCTCGACAATCACGTCGCTAGGAATTACCAAATCAGATGAAGAAATCTCTAGAAAAACATCTACGCCATTGGGTCCTGGGCGCACTGCCTCAATTTTGCCAATCACCACGCCTCGATACCGCACCGGAGCCCCTTCCTGCAAGCCTGCTACATTGGCAAACTCGACAATTACTTGATAGGTGCGATTGCCCACACTGAGACCTCGGAGCCAAAGAATCAACGCTCCAAATAGACCCAGTCCTAACAAAATTAATAAGCCGACTGAGCCTTCTCGAACGGTTCTGGTACGCATGCCTCATGCCTCGTTGGTACTGCGATCGAATCGGTGTAGACCTGAGCAATTTTCACTTCGGAACACTTAACCAATCACTTGGATTGGTCCTTCTACACTGCCACTAAAAAATTGTCGAACTAAAGGGTGCTCTGTAGTATCAATATCATTGACGGTGCCTTGCCACTGCACTTTACCTTGGTAGAGAAACACAATCCGATCAGCGGTACGGCGAATGGTGCTGTCTTGGTGAGTCACCATGACATAAGAGCTACAACCTCCTTGGACCGACTGTAGTTGACGCACCAAATCTTCAATTACTGTGGAGGCGATCGGGTCCAGTCCCGCTGTGGGTTCGTCGTAGAGCAACACTTCTGGCGACCCATCCGGGTTGTCAGGATTTGCCATAATGGCGCGGGCAAAACTCACCCGCTTGCGCATGCCTCCAGAAAGCTCAGCAGGCAGGCGACTGCCAATTCCGGCCAATCCCACCATTTCCAGTTTTTGATTGACCAATTCCCGAATGCGGCGTCGCGGCAAATTGGAATGCTCATACAGCAAGAACCCGACATTCTCCTCCACGGTGAGGGAGTCAAACAAAGCTGCTTGTTGAAATACCATGCCAATACTAATTGGGTCAGCACTGTCTTCAATCAAACCTTTTCGCCGTTGCCCCTGCACATAAATTTCCCCTGCATCCGGTGCCAACAACCCAGCAATAATCCGGAGGATTGTAGACTTACCAGTTCCAGAAGGCCCAATCACTGCTAGGGCTTCTCCACGATGAATGGTTAGATCTGCATTATCCAACACCGCATTTTTGCCAAATGTTTTAGACACTCCTTTCAGTTCAATCAATGGCTCAGCCATAGGGTGCGAGTTAGAGATGTCTTGGAGTTCTGTCAGAGGCTCAGCCATAGGATGCACATGGAAGTTCTGTCAGTAAAATTAGTCGCGTTGCTCAAGTCCGTGTTGCCGTTTGTACCTTTAACTTCAACCCCAATCTCAGTAATCCAGATTTCTACTTTAGCCAACTCCTGCCCCTTGATTCCAGGCTAGGTCAAGTTGCGATCGCCCTAAACTGGCATTTTAGATTGGTTTCACGACGATTCATTGACGATGCCTTGGGGTTTTAAGTTCAGCCTCTACTATGGGCATTAACGGTATGAGTTTTCAAGTTGATGCAGGCTTACAGTCTCTATTACCTAGAGCGAGTCATTTTTTAATTTTGTTCCACCCAGGGCTACCAGATTTTGCAGCGGCCATTCTTATAAGACAAAGTAGCAACTTTCGGGACCTACCTACAGTCAAATCGCTTCTAGAAGTGTAGTTGTGCTGTTAGAGTCAGAAGCGGTTGCTGCATATTTACCTATCCAGATGTTTTACCTCCTCGCTCAGTAATGACAATTGGTTTATTAAAACAAGCCCTAAATGCCCTCACGCAGGAATCGCGCCAGCGCACACCTTTGCGAGTTAGCCGTTGGTTTAAGTGGTTGGCACCTGGATTACTCGTGAAACGCTGGTTACTGCTGAGTGCCGGAGGTGTCTTACTAACCAGCTTGGGCTTAGCAATTTGGATTAAGCTAACCCCAATTTTTACCTTGATTCAGCTAGTCCAGAGCTTTCTGGAATTTATTACAGAAATTATTCCGAGCTACATTAGCGGGCCGCTGGTAATCATCTTTGGTCTATTGCTGATTTTGTGGGGCCAAACCCGCACCCTTGGTTCCATTACCGAGGTATTGATGCCAGATGGCGATGAAGAGTTAGTCGATGTGCTGCTCAATCACCGTCGTCTTAATCGCGGTCCAAAAATTGTCACAGTGGGGGGCGGTACAGGTCTCTCGACGCTTTTGCGAGGTTTGAAAACTTACAGCGCCAATATTACTGCGATCGTGACTGTGGCCGATGATGGCGGTTCCTCCGGACGGTTGCGCCGGGAAATTGGGGTGTTGCCTCCTGGCGATATTCGCAATTGCCTCGCGGCTTTAGCCGATGAAGAAAGATTGGTGACGGAGCTATTTCAGTATCGGTTTCGGGCTGGCGATGGGCTAACCGGACACAGCTTTGGCAACCTGTTCTTAACGGCGATGAATGACATCACGGGGAACTTGGAGCAAGCGATCGCTGCTAGTTCTGAAGTTTTGGCGGTACGGGGCCGAGTCTTGCCTGCGACTCTGAGTGATGTGCGCCTATGGGCCGAGTTAGCCGATGGTCGCCGCATTGAGGGCGAGTCCAGCATTACCGCCGCTCAAGGCAGCATCGTCAAAATCGGCTGCACGCCAGAAAATCCTCCCGCTTTACCCCGCGTATTGCAAGCCATTCGGGAAGCAGACTACATCATTATTGGACCGGGTAGCCTCTACACCAGCGTCATTCCCAATTTGCTGGTTCCTGAAATTGCTGAGGCAATCGCTCAACGCAAAGTCCCCCGGATTTATGTCTGCAACATCATGACGCAACCGGGTGAAACACAGGGTTACAGCGTATCCGATCACATTCAGGCGATCGATGCGGCTTGCGGACAACGGCTGTTTGATGCGGTGTTGGTGCAGAGCAAAATTCCTTCGGCTAAAGCCCTGATTCGCTACGCTCAAGAAGATTCGAATCCGGTTGAACTCGATCGCCAAACTGTCAAGCTGTTGGGCTGTCGCATTGTCCTGGCCAATGTCATGGACGAAGATGAACGCACCGGACTCGTGCGGCATAACTCGCAACGGTTGGCTCAAATCCTGTTTCGTTGGTACACTCGCACTCACAGTTTGTAGCGCTTTTGGAGTGAGTGGGTTCTCATGGCAGTTGAGTCTCTGACGTTCATCCTTCCAGATGCCGCAGCCACGCGATCGCTCGGTCTGACGCTAGGACAAACCTTGCCCGCTGGTAGCACCCTCCTGCTAGAAGGTGATCTGGGCAGCGGCAAGACGACTTTGGTCCAAGGTTTAGGGGCAGGGTTAGGGATTCTAGAAGCCATTGATAGTCCTACCTTTACCCTGATTAACGAGTACATGGAAGGTCGGTTGCCGCTCTACCACTTGGATTTGTACCGTTTGCAGCCGACCGAGGTTACCGAGCTCAATTTGGAGAGTTACTGGGAGGGGGCCGATTACCCTCTAGGTATCATGGCGATCGAGTGGGCCGAGCGGTTGCCTTATCTGCCAGAGCGTTATTTACAGGTGCATTTGCGCTATCCAGGCGCGGCTGAGGGTGATGAGGCGATCGCTAATCAATCTGAGTTGGCTGGTCGTTACGTTGAATTAGTGGGAGTAGGCGGGTTTAGCCTAGATTTCTTGCAAGATGTACCAGCCAAGCAATAAAGAAGGGCAGGTCCAAGACCCGCCCCTACAGATAGAAAATTGAATACTTCCTGCTGTCAGGATTTACTCTTCAATTTCTTCATCCGTGCCTTCCGCAGAAGGGGGTACTAAAGCCACTGCGGCGATCGCGTCATCTTCATCTAGTCGCTGCACTCGCACCCCTGTAGCTGCCCGTGACTGCGAAGAAATAGCCTTGATCGCTTGGCGAATGATGATGCCACGGCTGGTAATAATCATCAGTTCGTCTTCTTCATTGACGACCCGTAGGGCCACCAGTTTGTCAGCCGCACGACGAGACTTAAACTTCGTCGCGATCGTGCCTTTGCCGGCTCGATTTTGCAATCGGAACTGAGATACAGGCACCCGCTTGCCGTAGCCTGAGCTAGTCACTACGAGCACCCACGGACCTTGAGTTTCTGCGAGGACTGCCTCTTCTGCTTCTAGTTCCTCTTCTTCCTCCACTTCAGGGCCAGAAGCAATATTGGCAACGACACTAGCAGGCAAGATGTCCATGCTGATCAGCTGATCACCAGAGCGTAGATTCATGGATTTGACTCCACGGGTAGCTCGGCCCAACGGACGCAGTTGGTCATTGTCAGCTCGGAAGTGAATCGCCATGCCTTGGCTAGAGCCGATAATGATGCTGTCTTCCACGCGGGCACGGCGTACCCAACGCAGTTGATCGCCTTCTTCTAGGGAAATAGCAATTAAGCCATTGGTGCGAATGTTGCTGAAGGCAGAGAGTGCTGTCTTCTTGACGAAGCCGCCACAAGTTAGCATCACCAAGTATTCATCGCTGCTAAATTCCGAAACTGGGACGATAGAGGTGATCTTCTCGTTTCTGGGAATGGGCAGCATTTGCACCACGGGCATCCCGCGAGAAGTTCGCGACCCAATTGGGATTTGGTAAGCCTTGAGGCAATAAACCACGCCGCGATCGCTAAAGAACAAGACGCTATCGTGGTCGCAGCAGGTGATGAAGTGTTCAACCCCGTCGTCTTCCTTCATCCGGGTGCCCGCCTTACCTCTAGTGGCTCGGCTTTGGGCTTCAAAAGTGTTGATGGGCATGCGTTTGATGTAGCCCTGTTCAGTGAGCAGAATCAGAGCTTTTTCGTTGGCAATCAGATCTATATCCCCAATTTCACCTTCTGCCTGCTCAATCACAGTGCGGCGAGGTGTTGCATGAGTCGCTTTAAGCTGAGTGACTTCAGTGCAAATAATTTCTAGAATTCGCTCTCGCCGAGCCAGAATATCTTGCAAGTTGGCAATTTGGGCTTGCAAATCATCATGCTCTTGCTGAATTTTTTCTGCTTCTAGCGCCGTTAAGCGACGCAGTTGCATTTGCAAGATGGCATCCGATTGCGCTTCGGAGAGACCGTAGATGTTGATCAACTCTTGCTTTGCGGTGGGCGCATCTGCCGCATGCCGAATCAAGTTAATAATGGCATCTAGATTGGTCAGTGCAATCAAGAGACCTTGCAACAAATGATCACGCTCTTCTGCCTTCCGCAACTCATAGCGAGTGCGCCGAATGATCGTCTCAATCCGGAAGTCGAGGAAGACTTGGAGACACTGCTTCAGCGACAGGGTTTGGGGTTCACCATTCACCAGCGCTAGCGTGTTCACTCCAAAGTTCGCCTGGATTGGCGTTTGCTTGTAGAGGTTGTTCAGCACGACGCGAGGATAAGCATCGCGCTTGAGTTCAATCACGATCCGCATACCATCGCGATCGCTCTCATCTCGAATGTCAGAAATGCCTTCCAAGCGCTTCTCGTTGACCATTTCCGCGATCTTTTCGATCAGCGCTGCCTTGTTGGTTTGGTAAGGCAGTTCGGTAATAATAATGGCTTCGCGATCGGGACGACCTCGATGCTCAATCGTCTCAATGCTTGCCACACCCCGCATGGTGATGGAGCCACGACCTGTCATGTAAGCTTCGCGAATCCCCGTTGTTCCTAGGACTTGTCCCCCCGTGGGGAAATCGGGGCCAGGAATCAGGCGGATGAGTTCGGCATCGCTCAACTCGGGATTTTGAATTAAGGCGGTTAAGCCATCAATTAGCTCTCCGAGGTTGTGGGGAGGAATGTTAGTTGCCATTCCCACCGCGATGCCAGAAGAGCCATTCAGCAGCAGTTGGGGAATCTGCGCTGGCAAGACCAAGGGTTCTTGCTGGGAGCCATCGAAGTTATCACCAAAGTCAACGGTGTCCGACTCAATGTCCCGCAGGAGGGCATTCATCGTCAGCGATTGCAAGCGACACTCGGTGTATCGCATGGCTGCGGGGGGGTCGTTGTCGATAGAGCCAAAGTTGCCGTGCCCGTTAATCAGGGGAGCGCGCATGGAAAAGTCTTGGGCCATGCGAACTAGGGCATCGTAAACGGCTGTATCACCGTGAGGGTGGTACTTACCTAGCACTTCCCCAACCACACGAGCACATTTACGGAAGGGGCGGTCTGCGGTTAGCCCCAGCTCATGCATGGCATAGAGAATTCGACGATGAACGGGTTTCAGACCATCCCTCGCATCTGGCAGTGCCCGACCTACAATCACGCTCATTGCGTATTCCAGGTAGGACCGGGACATTTCGTTCCGCAGATCCGTTGGAACAATCCGCTCTGGGGAGGTGCTCATACAGTGAAAAAAACTCCAAAAATGCAGAATTTTGGCAATTAAAGAGAAAAAAAGCCCAAAAAATGCCGATAGACTGCTCAATAACTGCCAAATACTCTCTAAATTTTAACACATCTTGATGTTTCCTGGTTTCTGTGATATGTGAGCATGACCCCAGTTAGGCTTGCGATCACCCTCTCCTTAGTCCTCTCCCAGCAGGAAAGGGAACAAGAAATCGCAGCGGCTCTCCTCGCCCAAATTGTGATTCAGTAAAATCGGGAGGTAGCGTGCGGTGGGGTGAAGATGCTGGCGGTAATTTACTCAGATGAGTTTTTGGAACACAAAACAGGGCGTTTCCATCTAGAGCGACCGGAACGATTAACGAGTATAGTGGCCGCGCTCAAGGCGGCGGCCTGGGCTGACCAGTTGCAGTGGCGATCGCCCACCCCTGTTAACCAACGCCCGCTCCTGACGGATTTGGGTCGAGTCCATCCGCCTACTTACATTGAACAAATTCAGCAATTAGCCCAACGAGGTGGGGGGTATTTAGATCCCGACACTCCCGTTTCCCCACGCAGTTATGATGTGGCTTTACTTGCCGTCAGCGCTTGGTTAGATGGCGTGGATCAAGTGCTGCAAACAGGCAATCCCGCATTTGTGCTAGCTCGTCCACCAGGACACCACGCCTTGAGTGATTGTGGGATGGGTTTTTGTTTGTTTTCCAATGCGGCGATCGCGGCTTATTACGCCCTAGAGCAACCAGGTATCAATCGCGTGGCGATTTTGGATTGGGATGTGCATCACGGCAACGGCACTCAGGCGCTCGTGGAAAAGCATCCTCGGATTGCTTATTGTTCGCTGCACGAGTCTCCCAATTACCCTGGTACAGGCTTGGCGACGGAACGCGGTTTGCATAATAATGTGTTGAATTTGCCGATGCCGATGGGTAGCACAATGGCAAATTATCAACCGTTGTTCGAGGAAAAAGTTCTGCCGTTTCTCGCTAGTTTTCAGCCTAATTTGTTAATTGTTAGCGCTGGTTATGATGCCAATCACGCTGATCCCTTATCTGGCATTTCACTTAAGCCAGAAGACTACGGCATCTTCACACAATACTGTTTGCAATTAACCCCAAAAGTTGTCTTTGGTTTAGAAGGTGGCTACGATTTGCCCACCCTTTCTCAATCTGTTGTGGAAACCATTAAGAGTTGCCTATTTAGACCATAGGGACGAAGCAGTCGGCAGATAATATTCGCTTGATTGGTCAGAATCATGACCAAATGCTTCGCCCCTACAAGGATGTCTCTTTAGCGGCTTAGTTCTCTTAGTCTTTTAGAAATTCGTATAAAGCCTTATAAGTTGCTTCTGGGGCTTCTTCAGGTAGAAAATGACCTGAAGCGATCGCTTCACCTATTACATTCTCGGCTCTGGTTCGCCAGGTTTCAAGAACATTATATTTGCGCCCAATAATGCCTTGGTTACCCCACAAAACAAGGAGAGGGCACATAATTTTTTGGTCTAAATCGGCTTGATCATAGACTAAATCAATCGAAGCCGCAGCGCGATAGTCTTCACAGGTTGCGTGAATTGTTTCAGGCTGACTAAAGCAACGGATATATTCGGCTAAAGCTTCAGGTGTAAACGCCGAAAAATTCTTGCTCCAGCTTTCTAAACAAGTGCGAAGAAAATATTCAGGATTGGCACCAATTAAAGTTTCTGGAAAAGGGTAGGGTTGAATCAGAAAAAACCAGTGATAGTAGGCTGTAGCAAATTCTTGATCGGTCGTAGCGTAGAGTTCGTAAGTTGGGACAATATCTAATACTGCCAACTTTTTAATACGTTGAGGATAGTCTAAGGCCATGCGGTGTGCCACTCTAGCTCCGCGATCGTGCCCTACCACATAAAACTCTTGATAGCCTAACTGCTGCATCATCTCAACCTGGTCTTGGGCCATGACTCGCTTGGCATAGCTGGCATGGTTAGCCTCTGCTTCCGGTTTAGCACTGTCTCCATAACCTCTTAAATCACTCACCACAACGGTAAAGTCTTGAGCCAGTTGGGGAGCCACTTTATGCCACATCACATGAGTTTGCGGGTAGCCATGTAGTAACAAAATGGGATAACCATTGCCACTTTTCAGCAAGTTGATAGTCGCGCTACTAGTCTGCATTTGTAGCCGCTGAAATTGAGCAAACATGTGCATTCCCTCAACTGCTCATTTTGCTGTAGTGAATTATTGCTGGAGTTGATTAATCCGCCTTCTCCAGTCTTTCTAAACTTGAGTCTAAGTGATAAGCCTGTAATTTCGTTTACTAAAGATTATTGCTTGTTCTCTAGCTCGATAGCCTAGCAACAACTGTTAAACCAGCGACAAAGCACGAGCGGTCGCGAAGTTTTGATTTCTGGGCGTTAGCGATCGCTTTTAGAGACGAGCTTTTAGACTTGCCAGGAGCGAGCACTATCTAGGCAATGACGACATTCTGAGCTGTGAGAGGCGCATCATGAAACACAGTGACCGTATTGCCAGGACTCAGCGCAATAATCGAGAACAATTCACCCGTGGCGGTGTTACCACTGCTGCTAATAGCACGTAGGACATCACTACCTGTAGTAAACCCTAAGCCCACGGCTATTTGTAGCGTGTCAGCAGCAGCCACAAAATCTCCGATCACATCAGCTCCATTGGCCGCTCCAAACCTAAAGACATCTCTGCCTGCTCCTCCAAACAGAGTGTCATTCCCCAACTCACCTAGGAGAAAATCGTCACCTGCTCCACCTACTAACTGATCATTGCCAGTTTGACCGACTAAAGTGTCATGATCTGCTTGGCCAAAAAGAATATCATCCCCAGATCCACCGCTTAGGAAGTCATTACCAGCATCACCTTGAATTCGATCATTGCCTTCTAAGCCATCAAGAGTATCAGCTAAAACGGTGCCGAAGACGAGGTCTGCTCCCGGAGTTGCGATCGCAGGCGTAAAGCCTTGAGTCTGGAATCCAGCAACTTGATAGCCAATATCCGCCAACATCGCTGCGTCTAAGCGGGTGATAGTTTGGCGTACTCCCGGATTTGTCGCTCCCATCAGTACAGGCTGGCCTCCGCTCAAAAAGCCATCCTGGATGTGGCCTAAATCCGGATCAAGAGGGATCGGCAATCCTCCATTCACATCTCTAGCATTAGGACCACTAAAAGCAGCACCCTGACCTGTGGCTTTAAACACTGGAGCAGTACCAATTCCCAGTACATGGCCAATTTCATGCAAGGCCGTACTCAGAAAGTCTGTTTGGTTCCAAGGAATATCGTTAGCTGTGTTGGGCGTTTGGTCAAAAAACCAAGGGGCAGGCGCTCCATTAGAAAAAGTCGGAGCTGAACTGAAGGAGATGCTGCCAACCCAAGGCTCAAAATTGGAGCCAGTATAGCGGTTGCTAAAAATGCTGCCAGCAATGTCTAAGCCGTCAGGTCCGCCTGCGGCCAGCGCGCCCTCAGCACTACCAAAAGGCAGGGTTTGCGCCCCAACAAAAATTAGTAGGTCGTCACTTTCAGTGTCCAGAACTACTGTTTCTAACTGACCTGTTTGGGGGTTTTGTACCCGAAATTTTACCCCGGATGGCAGATTGGCAAACTCATCTTGAATCACTGCTTCCCAATGGTCAGCAGCAGCTTCTAGAGTCGCTCGACGTTCTGGATTGGCAAAAAAACCGTTGGTATCAAACCGATAATCAAATTGAATTTGGAAGCTTGGTGGGGCACCCATTCGCTTCTCCTCCTGTCCGAACGCAAGGAAATGCTCGAAGCCGTCTCGAAACATACCTGCCGCAACAGCCTGAGCAACGTCAGGATACCTCAATAAGTAGTAGTTGTTATCAAATTGGGAGCTTGGAGATCGGCCTTCGCCATGCCCATATCGGAAGAAGTGCTCAAAGCCACTGGAAAACATGCCTGCTTTCACCGCCTGAGCGATATCGGCATATTTCGATAAATAGTGTTGAGTGTTAAACAATGCAAGCGGCGATCGCCCTTCAAACTGACCGTGGCTGAGGAAGTGCGCTAAACCGCTGCCCACGCTTCCTCGAGCAATCGCACCCGCTACATCGGGATATTGAGTCAGGTAATTGCTATTGCTAAACCAAGCGCTAGGATCACGTCCCTCACGTTCACCAAAGCGCTTAAAGTGATCAAATCCGCTGGTTAACTCTTTTCTAGCAACTGCTGTAGCAACATCTGGGTTGTGAGCGAGGTAAAACGATTCATCAAACAGGTCAAAAATCGACAGGGTCATGGAAGCCACCTGCACAGTGAAGCTTAGATGGAGTGATCCAGCTACATCGACAGACACTTCAATAGCTACATTTGGATCATCATCAGGCCAGTAGTATGACGGAGTAGTTTTCAGTCACATCCTACACAGTTAGTAATTTAACGCTTCTGATCTAACCTTTTGTCTTTCCTACTGGCAATCTTCGCTGAATCTTTAAACTAGGGCTAATTCAGTCTGAGTAACTACGTACAAATACGAGTATTAATAACTAAGTTTTTGCTGATTTTAGATTAAAGTCACCCTATAAACTCTCAGCGGTTTCAATTTGCTTTGTGATAAGTCATACTCTCGCTAACTCAAGACTTCTGAGTTACCACCCAGTCGCTAATGGCGGTACCAGCTATGCAGAGTCAAGACAATTGCCAACATGACTATGAGTGGGGTCAGCCAATCTCCCCAACGCACAAAAAGGGTTTGAGTCTGGCGACGGTAGATGGTGTCGCTATGAAGCTGGTAGATGTTTAGTCCTGATAGCCACTGGGTTCTACCGTGGGGATCAATGATGCCAGAGTACCCTGTGTTAGTAGCACGAGCAACCCAACGATCGGTTTCAATCGCTCGCATCACATCCTGAGCATGATGTTGTGCCGTCATAGACGGGCTGTAGTGAGCATCGTTGGAGGAACTCAGAATGAATTGCCCGCCTTGGGCTGCCTGTACCCGGAAGTGCTCAGCGAAAGCAGATTCATAACAAATGCCAGCGATCGCTCTGCCAAAAGGAGTTTCAAAGATCTGGCCTACCTGCCCAGGAATCATATGAGCATCTAAGGGTGATAGGCGATCGATTAAGCGCCCTAAAACATCCTCAAACGGGATGTATTCGCCTAAAGGCACCAATCTGATTTTGTCGTACTGACTAAAAATCTCTCCGTTGCCTAGCACTGTAAATAGACTATTCGTAATGCTGCCGCCTTTTTGCCCAAAGGCTCCGACCCAAGCCACAACTCCGCGATCGCGCACCGCTTGATAAAAAGAGCTTTGCGTCAAGTTGGCTCCAGTCCACAGAAACGGCAACGCCCCTTCGGGTGTGAGTACTGCTGCTACACCCTGATCGGTAAGCTGATTGTACCCAGTAGTATAGCCAGTCAAAGCCTGCCGCCAACCTTGCACGTCCAGCTTAATTTCGTTGGGAATATTACCTTGAATAATGCCAATCTTTAAGGCTGTGTCTGGCGGTGATACTAAAACCCGGTTGGACAAGTTCCAGCCTAGGAGATGCAGTCCTACGAACAGAACGCTTGCTGTGACCAATGGAGCGATCGCCAGCTTTCGGACTCGGTTCTCCGTCGGCTGACCTTGGCGCGATTGCCGATAGCTAATCCAAGCTTCGGCGAGTAAACCGTTGACAGCTACAATGGCAGCCGTAATCATCATGGGACCAGACAATTGCCCTAAGTGCAAAATGGCTAAGTTGTGAGGGCTTTGGGTATAGGACACCGAAGTCCACCACAAAGGCCCCCAACTCCAAAAGGATTCCAAACCACACCAAAGCGCTACTCCAGCCAATAACCGAATGCCAGTCGGCAGCTTAGCTCTTTGAACCAACCATCCCCAGCAGCCAGCCCAAACCGCAACCAGAACAGCTCCCCACAAAGTAAGGAATATCCAACAAAATAGGGCGATCGCTACGCTTGCTAGCCAAGGCACACCCATCCAAGTCATCGGGTGAACACCTGTAATCCAACTCACTGCTAGGCCGTGATAACCAATGCCCCAAGCCAAACCCAAGAGCGATCGTTCCCGATGGTTACCTCTAGCAACTTGTAAAGTCATAGCCCACAAAGGGACCAACGCAATCCAGGCTAGCGGCCAAGCATTCAGCGGGGCAGGCGTCAAACCCATCAGAAGGCCTCCTCCCAGCGCTATGCTCAACCGCCGCAGTTGGGGGGGCTTGAGTTCGATATTGAAAAATTTAGGCATGGCAAATCTGGTACGAACTAGTCCTTACCATTGAGTCAAACTGGAGATCAACTTTATTTCTTGAACTTAAGAAGCAATTGGGCTAGGGCTAGTTTCTAGCAGAGTTTGAGCCTGATTGATACTATCGCGTACCGAGCGAGCAGAGGCTTGTAAAGCAGTTCGCTCCGCATCGGTAAGGCTGAGTTGTAAGACCTCTTCCACTCCAGTGCAACCCAAGCGACAGGGCACACCAATGAAAATATCTTCTAAGCCGTATTCTCCCTGCAAGTGAGCGGCAACCGGAAGCAGCCGCGATTGATTCAATAACACAGCTTCTACCATCAAGCAGGCCGCCGAAGCAGGTGCAAAGTAGGCACTACCCGTTTTCATCAGTTCCACAATTTCGGCTCCACCATTCCGAGTCCGTTCGATCAGGCGATCGATCGTCGGCGCGTCCATCAGTTCTGTAATCGGCACACCATTGACTGTGGAGTAACGCGGCAATGGCACCATCAAATCTCCATGACTACCCAGAACTGTCGCCTTGACATCAGCAGTAGAAAGACCCGATTCCATCGCAATAAAGGTTTGAAACCGTGCTGAGTCCAGAATTCCTGCCATTCCCATGACCTGAGCAGGTGGTAAACCACTGGCCTGCCAAGCTAAGTAGGTCATCACATCTAACGGGTTCGTCACTACAATCAGCACCGTACCCGGTGAATAGATAACCACTTGACGAGTGACATCCAACACAATTTTGGCGTTAATTTTGAGTAAGTCTTCTCGGCTCATTCCTGGCTTGCGGGGAATGCCAGCCGTGATTACAACCACATCCGAATTAACAGTGTCGGCATAATTATTGGTACCCACAATCTCGCGATCGTGCCGCTCGATGCCTCGCGCTTCCATCAAGTCAAGCGCAATACCTTGAGGACGACCTTCCAAAACGTCTAACAGCACCACATCAGCTAGATTTTTTTCGGCAATCCGCTGTGCCAAGGTACTACCGACGTTACCAGCCCCAATGATGGATACGCGAGTTGGACGACAAACAGTCATAGGAAAGCCCCCGAAGACAAGCGCTATGCTGCCAGCCTAGCTTACTGCATACCCTGACTGGGGTGATTTGATGCGGTTACTTAACAGTCTCCAGTTGATCAGCCCGCAACCAAATATTGGGGGTTGGAACTTGACCAAACTTCACCAAGGCATAATCGCCTCGCATATCTACAACCTCTCCTTTCGTCTCAAATAGATAGGGAGGAAAGCGAGTATCGCTAGCCTGAGCTTCTAAACTGTTTTCCAATTTTTCTCGAATGGCACGGACCAAATCACCTTTTTTCACTGCCATAGCTTGCCCTACCGCATCTCTAGACTCCTCTTCAGCATTCATTGTAGAGCCTAACTGCGATCGCCTACAGCAACTCAAGCCTCAGTAAGACAAATGCTCTCTAATTTATTCTGGCTTAGTATAGGGTTGGCATTGCGAACAAAAGTGAGCAGAGCGACCTGCCAACTTTAACCGCTCGATCGGATTGTCACAAACTCGACAAGCCGTGCCCGTCCGGTTATAAACCCAAGCCGCTCGGCCATAGTTGCCATTCACGCCTTGGACGTTGAGGAAGTTGCTGAAGGTTGTCCCTCCAGCATCAATGCTTGTCTCTAGGACTTGGATTACGAACTTGCGGACTTGGCCAATTTGCACTGGCGTTAAGTCTGTACAGAGCGTTTGCGGATGAATATTGCTGAGAAATAAAGCTTCGTCTGCATAAATGTTGCCAACCCCTGCCACTAGGGTTTGGTCTAGCAAAGCATTTTTGATGGGACGTCGCCGATTACGCAACTGCTGCGCTAGGTATTCTACCGAAAACTCGTCTGAGAAGGGTTCAGGGCCGAGTGTTTGTAATCCTGTCATCACGCTTTCAGGCTGCTGTCCGGGTGGCACCCACCACATATGGCCGAAGGTCCGCTGGTCTACAAATCTGAGTTCGCGATCGCCCGCAAAAAATAGTCGCACTCGTGTGTGCTTTTGCAACGGCTCGCTCGGATCAAACCAAAGTAACTGCCCAGTCATCCGCAAATGAACGCCTAGCCAACCTCCAGATTGTGGGGATTGCGCTTCTGTAGGGGTAAAGCATTCGGTAGAGCGTTCAAGTTTTGCCAACAAGTACTTCCCTCGCCGCTGCCAAGCCGCGATCGCACTTCCCTTTAAGCCAGTCAAAAAATCAATATTAGAAACTGGGTGGGCAATGGCGCGATCCAGCAACACATCACCACCCAGAATAGTTCTGTTCAGGGTCACCTGTTGGAGACCCCGACGAACTGTTTCAACTTCAGGCAGTTCAGGCACAATCTAACCTTAGAATTCGGTTTACCCTAACGGGAATCCGTTCCCTGGTTAGCTCCGCCTTCCACAGTCGCATTCGCTTCACCAGCTTCCGGCTTAGCAGTTTGCTTCGCGTTAGTCTTGGTGTCTTGTCCAGTTCTACGCTTAGCAGCGTCGAGAGTCGTGTTTCCACCGCCGGGCGCAGCAGGTACTCCTTGCTTCGCCTTAGCTTTTGGAGCTTCGATCTCTACGACTTCCTCGGTCGCAAAGTTGTTGGTATTGACACCAGCGTAGTTAACCTTATCAAAGCGAACAATAACTGGATACTTAATACCACTCTGGTCAATTGAGGCAACAGTGCCTACATCTTGAAACCAGAAGGATTCTTTACGGAGGATACGGACTTTAGAACCACGTTGAACCATGAGTGTCTTTTTCCTTAACTAATTTTCAACACATATGGCTAATCGATCCTCAGAGTACTACTCCAGAAGGCCTCTCGGTTCGTTCTGCTCTTTAAGTTTTATTTCTACTCAATCCAGCGAACCCGCACAAAGTGGGCTGGTCGTCCCCAATCATCCCGAATTGCGGTTACCCCTGCGATCGCTAAATTGAAGGGAATCGCGGTCGTAACATACTGCTGGGCTACGCTCCCTAAGTCAGGTGCCAAGTGAGCTGCTGTGGTAGCAGCTAATCCCAGGCCTAGTAGCTGTTCAATTGGGCCTTTAGGCAGAAGCAAGTGAATACCAAGAGCTAATCCTGCCGTGAGTAGCACATTGACCGATAAATTAGTGCCACAACGAGGATGAACCGCTAAGTTCCACTCACCCTCCGTAATCCGCTGCAAAGCCTGATGCACTGACCACCGTAGATATACGGTATCTACTTGACCATAAAGATAAAACCCCTGATCCGTAGACATCCCGCCCAACAATTCATTGTCTGTGGATAGGGATCTAGAAACTGTCCCAGCATTAACGCTATGAGAAGACTCACTTAAAACCCAAACCGTTGCATGCTCCAACGCATGAACTTGTCGCAACATCAAAAGCTCTTTGAGAGCAGGAATGAAGCTAAGTTGTTTTAGGAGATCAGTATCTTGAGTTTGGCTTGGATGCAGCAGTTCAGGGTTCCAAAAACTCAGAGATTCGCTATTCTTTTCAGAAGCAAAGGCGGCCATAACACCCCAACTTAACTGACCAATTTAGCAATAGCAGTCTCCTTTAACTCTAACGTTCCTACCTAGAAAGAGTTAAAAGTTTTGTTGTTGCCTTGTTAGAAACCATGACCTTAGAAAGCAATTCGTGACCAGCGCTATCCAGTCAAGCAAAGCTGAAGAGCACACTCTAGCTATACAAAACAAATAGAGAAGCAGAGCGATCGCCTAGCTTCTCCACTGAAGATTTTCAACGTGTTGGGGTAGATTCTTTCCGATCTGAGTGACAGGGCTACGAGATAGCAGCGCTCCCGCCATTACTGAGCCAAGGAGCGTTGAAAATAGCTGCTGTTGGTGTGCCGGTTGCGGGTTGCACTCTCTCTCCAACTCTCTTAGCAACTTCAATTCCGTATTGCTCAAAGATCACAATTGGATCAGAGCCTTCATTCATTTCAATCCGCTTCACTAACACTTGACCGTTAGCGAGTCGCTGCCCCACGCTGACGTAACGACTAGTATTTTCGTTAGGTGCCTTAATAATTGCCTGAGCTTGTTCGCCAACTTGAACCACCCCTGAAACCTCAACTGCCTGAGCTAGAGCTGGCTGCGGTAATGGTGGCAAAGCCGCAATTGCAGGAGGTATCGACCGAGGCAAAGTTCCTGGCCGAATGGGTGTCGCTCCTGCCACTGTAGGCCTGCTGCCTGGCCGGGCTCCTGCCGTGTTCGTTCTTCCAGGGCTTCCTGCACCAGCAGTCGTTCCTGGAGACCTGCGAGTAGCACCAGGAGATCTATTAGTTGGATTAGTTGTATTAGGCCTTGAGGCTACTGGAGAAGCTCCTGGGAGGGTTCGGACCTGAGGAACGGCGCGTGGAGCAGCAGTCGGTGTAGTTGCATTTGGAGAAATAACCGGAACTGGTGGTAGCGGCAACAAAGCAAACGGATCTTGACGACCCTGCTGTACCTGACGAGCCCGTTCATCAGGATTGGTTGACTGAATCAAAGCAGGGGCAGCAGCGCCAGTTCTTGTCTTTTGAGCAACTAGCGGTGGTTTCTTAGCTGAGAAAGGCTGTGCTTTGGGGGAGGGTTTGGCAGGAGCTTGTGTCACCACTGTAGGGGCAACAGAAGGGGTCGGCGAAGCAGCTTGCTCGTCACCTCCCTCTCCGGCACACCCACTCATTAAAAGAGCCAGCATCCCTGTAAATGCAATCACTTTAACTTGACGCATCGCCAATTCCCCAAAACTTTCTTACAGAATAGCCTTACTTGCACTGTTTTGTGCTAAGGATTCGACTGAAATCATACTAGAAATAATGTTACTTTTGCTAAGATCTTTGCACACTACCTACTGTTGGTTACCTCCCGCTTAGTAGCCAATCAACTTATCCGTTTTTAACGTAAAGTTTCAAGAAGAGAGTAAGATCTAGCAAGGAAATGGGTAAGCTCGGCAACAGCACTAACTTACTTGCTATTTGAAAGTTTCTTTAACCCCAAAGCTCTCACTCGATAGATGCTTTTTGTCATACAAGCTCAAATTGCGTTAATTGAGAATGCGCCTGGTTTGGTTAATGAAACTACTCTGCGATCGCCAATTTAATCTTTTGGATTAACTACCGCTTACTAACACGATTTACGAGTCAACCCCATCAAAGGCAAGCTCTGAAAATCAGCGATTGTCCTACAGTTTCATATTCCTAAACCAACCCAAAGCAAAGAAACAATCAATAGATTGAAGCTAACTTACTCTTCCACAGTAGCCATTGATTCTTTAAGTAAGTGCAGTCCTTTCTTGACTCGCCGAGAAACTGTAACAGCACTGATTCCTAAACGCTCAGCAGTTTCTTTTTGAGTCAAGTCATACAAGAAAACAAACTCTAAAATCTCACGAGTTCTACTTTCTAATTGGAACAAAGCTTGATGTAGGCGAATTTGATCTTCCTGAGCCAGTTGGAAGCTGCGGTAACGATTATCAGGAACGAGTTCTCCTAGAGAGGCAGACCCTTCATCTTCGTCCCGTACAGGTGCATCAAGGCTTAGAGGTGCACGGTTTTTTAGAGCTAATTTAATTTCCTGCCACTCTGATACTGAAATCTCTAACTCTGTAGCCACCTCTGCATCGCTTGGTTGGCGGTTAAGTTGAGTTTGCAGATTCTGAATTGCCCAAGCCGCTTGTTTTTGTAGTGCTTGCCAACGACGAGGAATCCTCACCGAAGAACCCCGATCTCTGAGGTAATGTTGAATCTCACCTCGAATGTAAGGAATAGCAAAGGAACTAAACGCATGCCCCTTTGACATATCAAATCGCTCGATCGCCCGAATTAAACCGATAGAGCCAACTTGAAGTAAGTCCTCATAGTTTTCTGTACATTGGTTAATCCAATGATGTGCTTCTCTCCTAACAAGTCCTAAATTGAGTTGAACTAGTTGGTTCCGAAGTTTCGCGGAGGGGTTTTTCTGGTACTCTCGCAACAGTTGTAAGCTTTCACTCTTGAGTTCATTGGTGGCGGTAGTTTGCATGACGAGATTCAGGTGGTAGAGCAGTGAACTTGATAAGCACCAGATAAAGTCTTCTTTAGTCTTACCAGCCCCTCGCAGCTAGGGCTGTGATATGTAGCATATTTAACTGCGACCCTTGCGATAGTTTTCCATCATTGAGGTAAAAGACTAAAAGCTTGTACAGGGCAGAGAAACTAGATTTAGCTCAAAACAAATTATTCTATTCGTGAGTCAATCTATATAACTTTTGTCTTTTGGTTGGGCTATACAGTTGCACATTAAAGTTATTCTTTATCCCGAATCCCCAACAACTGCATTTCTACGGAACCTGATTTTGGGTCACCAGACATGCTCATAAGAATTATCTTGATGCACCACAAACTTAGCAGGCATCAGGACATTTCATAAAATCGTTTTATGATTTCACCTAAAACTATAGGTTGTGCTTATATAACGAATGTCTCTCTTGCCAGTAGAATAGCTTGGCGATGCTACTTGGGAAATACAGGGAAATAAAAATGGCTCAGGCAAAGATCGGCATCATTGGTGGAAGCGGCCTCTACAAGATGGAAGCTTTGAAGGATGTAGAAGAGTTACATATAGAAACACCATTTGGCCCGCCTTCAGACGCACTCATTTTAGGAAGCTTAGAAGGAACTCGCGTTGCATTCCTGGCACGTCATGGCCGAAACCATCATCTTCTACCATCGGAACTCCCATTTCGAGCCAACATCTACGCCATGAAAAGCTTGGGCGTAGAGTATTTAATCTCAGCTTCCGCTGTTGGTTCCTTAAAGGCAGAAGTTAAACCGCTAGATATGGTGGTGCCCGACCAGTTTATTGACCGCACTAAAAACCGTATTTCTACCTTTTTTGGCGATGGCATCGTGGCTCATATTGCCTTTGGCGACCCAGTTTGTCTGCGCCTTGCTCAAGTTTTAGCAGATGGTGTCAATAGCTTGAATTTGCCGGATGTAACCCTACACCAAGGCGGCACCTACGTCTGTATGGAAGGGCCCGCATTCTCTACCAAAGCTGAATCGCATTTGTACCGCAGCTGGGATGCTACTGTCATTGGGATGACCAACTTGCCAGAAGCAAAGTTGGCGAGAGAAGCAGAGATTGCTTACGCGACCCTAGCGCTGGTTACAGATTATGATTGTTGGCACTCAGATCACGACAGTGTGACGGTAGAGATGGTGATTGCTAACTTGCAGCGCAATGCAGTTAACGCTCAGCGAGTGATTCAGGAAACGGTACGTCGTCTTAGTGAAAATCCGCCAACTTCTGATGCTCACTCAGCTTTGAAGTATGCCATTCTCACACCTCTAGATAAAATTTCAGAAGCTGCTAAAAGTAAGCTTGATTTATTGCTCTGTAAGTACTTAGCTAAATAACTCTTCCACTCGCTGACGAATAGCTAAGAGATTTAACGGCAAATCGTGCTGTAAGCAGCGCTCTAAAAAGACAATCGGCATTGTCCGTTTAGGCCAGACTAATACGGTATAGCTAAGGCTGGTACCTGACCCATCTTCTTTCGTTTCAGGTTCCAGCCGCCAACAGCCTGAATATGCGTTAAAGTCTCCTTCAACCATATTGAAGTGAATTGCTTGCAGAAATACTTCTTCAATATCTAAGACAACCCGAGCTGAGAAGTTAACCCGTAGCAGACGTTGAGTACCGATCTGTTCTAAGCGAATTCCGCCTTGAGGATGCTTTAAGCGCTCACTTTTACCTAGATTAGGAATGAATTCAGCCAAGGCTGCATAGTCAGTCAGAACTTGCCAAACTTGTTCCACTTGACGAGGAATGGATATTTTGGCAGAGATTCTTCGCTTTCTTCCTTCAACTTGCTCAGTCTTAACTTCTACGGCTTGAAGCAGTGCTAGGTCAACAACTTCGGTGGTCAGGTTCAGCATTGCTGCTTGAACTTCAGCATTTGCTGATAAGTCAGAATCTAAGTTGGAAGTGAATTCATTAATCACAAGTTTTTCCGATCAAAACTACAAGTTTGAAGATTAGGGATTAGCACTATTGAAAGTGTGCGGCAAAGTTAATGTAAAGCAAGTTTCGCAACTGTCTGTTGCGGGCAGAGGATGACTGGCGACCGCGATCGCACCATTCAAATGTTGGACTAGACATTTCACCAAAGCAAGCCCCAAGCCTGTTCCCTGCACTGCTCGTTGAGTTACGCCTTGGCCTCGACGGAACTTATCAAAAATGTAGGGCAGTTCTTCCTCTGCAATTCCAGGACCTGTGTTGCACAAGGTTAAGACTATTTGGTTGTCTGACGACTCAGATGGATGGGCGACAACCAGACGAATGATGCTGTTAGGCTCTGCGTACTTGCCAGCATTGGTTAGCAGTTCTACTAAAATACGGTTTAAGCTGTCGTAATCGGTTTGTAAGATTAGCGATCGCTTTGGTAAGTCAGTAGTGAGAGTTAAGCCTTTACTTGCCAACCTTTCTTCAAAGGATTCTACTAGTTCACCAATCAAACTTTTGAAGTCAACTTTTTGCAGATAAACAGAAGCTTGATTAGACTCTAGTTTTTGTAAAGCTAGCAGGTCATTGATCAAGTTTGTTTCTTGATTACATTGCTGCTCCAGAATATCAAGGTATTTATTTTGGCGCTCCGGCGACAGCTCTGCTTGCCGCAACATCCGAATTGCTAAAGTCATGCTGGTTAAAGGAGTGAGCAACTCATGGCTCATGGTGCTCAAAAATTCATCCTTAAGCTGATTGAGCTGGCGCAGTTGGTCGATCTGTTTGCGAGTTCGCTCATAAAGTTTTGCTTGAACCTCTAGACTCCGCTTTAATTGCGCAGTGCGCTCTTCTACTAAAGCTTGTACTTGTCGCAGAGTCTGAGATTGAATAATGGCGGTGCTCACTTGCGCCCCGACTAACTCCAGCAATTTTAATTCTTCGGGTTCCCAACTCCGAGGTTGGCTATGCTGTAAAATCAAAAATCCCAAAATCGTTCCCTGGCTTTCCAAAGGCACCATCACGAGAGCAGGAAAAGTCTCTGGGGCAAAAACTGAAGCCACGCCCTCTGGAGGACCTGTGAGGTAAGATTCGTATCCGTTGGTTACTACTACTAGCTTGCTGGGATTGGAAAATGCTTGCTGACTCAGGACACATTCTGAAATCCAGAATCCTTCATTCAGTACTGGAGCCAAAACAGGTGACTGATTATGACTGTTTGGAGTAGGGTTCAGCCACTCACACACAACTGAAGCTTTAACTCTGAACGATCGCTCTAGGGATCGGCTTTTGACCATTGGGTCAGAGTATTTGAGCATTAATAGCAAGCTGCGGTCTACCTGTAGAGCTTGGGCAGCTCCCTTAGTAGCTAACTTTAGAATTTGATTTAGTTCTAAAGCATTGCGAACGGCTACAGTCAACTGCTCAATCAAGGCTTGCCGACAGTTTTGCTGCTGAATTTGATGTTGAGTATAAAATTGGGAAATGGCGATCGCGACTTGGGGTAACACGCCATTCAAATTCGCCATTTCTGTAGCTGTCCAATGGTGAGCTTGCGATCGAAATAAACCAACCACCCCATTTTGCTGACCGTGAAATTGAGTTGTACTGCCTAAAAGAGCCCGAACTGATGGACCATCCCATTGATTCTTGGCACCCGTCTCACATGGAATGGCTGCTAAATCAGAAATATTACATAACTCAGCGGAGCTACTGCTAAGAATAGTCTTTAGCGCTGGATGTTTAGCCAGCCGAGCTTGAGGCTGGTGGACAACTATGTCCTCTGCTGCCTGCCACCAGTAAATGGAGTGAGGCAAGAATTGGCTATTGGGACAAACAGCCAGATAACAATCTGCCTCAAATGCTTGACCTAAAGTTTGGGTAATTTTCTGTAAAATCACTTCTGGTTCAGCCGCAGTCACCAAAATATGACTTAGCTTTTGCAGAAGGGGAACGTAGCCTACAACATGGGGCATGGATAGAGACAGGGTGTCCTGCGCCAAAACCAGGTTCGTCGAATCAGGCGATCGCAAAGCACCTGTTTTAGTAACAGGAACTTGCGATTCTACAGGTAGCAACGTTTCTAAAGGTGGAGCATGCCGGAGTTGGCTTTGAGTTCCATGATGCTTGAAAACACTTGCTGAGTGCTGCGCGGCGAATTCTCTTGTTTCCTGGGAGTCCATCATGAACTACAAATTCTCAGCTAGCTTTACCTACGTAGCCACCCCGCTTAAGGTTAAGGTTCCCATCTGCACTTAGTCTCTAGCAGGTTGGCTTGATTAATTTAGAGCAAGTCAGGAGTTGTTTTTCGGGCTTATTCTTTGCTTGTTCTTAATATTCCGCTCGCTCAGATTACCCTGGCCTCAGTGGTAAAAGTAACCGTGATTTCGCGGCGATTTTTGATTAGAGGCAAATATTGCCAGCTTTACCGTTATGTTGATACATAAGAACTGCTCTTGCTGTAGAGACTCCGTATGAACTCACAACAACTTTCTTCGGCTATGCAGCCTATCCCCAACGTGATTGGAACAGTAAAAGGGCCAGGGGAGAATGGGAATCAGTACGTGTTTATCACTACGGATAATCAGCAGGTCAAGATTGGTGAGTTTGTCTACTATGAGACCACACTTAAAGCAGCCGGGGATAAGGCACAAATCACGCTTCAAATTTTGGGCAAAATTGCTGCTCTGCGGTTGATTGATCACCTACCAGATCGCATTTTTGCCGATACAGAAATTAGTCCAGACGCGATCGCAGCTTTGGTGGGCTTTGCCTATCCCAATCCTGAAATTTACGAGGTAACTGTCGAAGTCATTGGTTATTTCGATCGTAATCTGGGATTCATGAATCCTCGTAAAAGCCCTGATCCAGGGGCGAAAGTTCATTTAGCCAGCGACGCACTACTTCAAACAATTCTCAACAAAAAGCAGCCTGAAGACATTGGAGCAGCTCAGATCGGCTCAATTTTGCTACGCGAAGGTGAAGCGGTGCCGATCGTGCTAGATGTGAAAGAGCTGGTGAGCACGCACATGGCGATTCTAGCGGGTACAGGATCTGGCAAGTCATACACTGCTGGGGTGCTCGTTGAGGAATTGTTGCGGCCCTACAATCGAGCAGCGGTACTGATTTTCGATCCTCACGGTGAATACAGCACACTGGAGCAAATGCGCGGCCATCCTGCTTTTGCTGCTGATGGCTATTCACCTGAAGTGAAGATTTTACGGCCCGATAGTATCCGAATTCGCATTTCTTCTTTGGACTATTACGACATTTTGATGTTGTTGCCAGAGATGAGCGATCGCCAGCAGTCAATTCTGAACAAAGCTTTCAACTTAGTCAAACGGCATAAACGCGGGGAGTATCGCTGGGATGTACAAGACTTGATTGCTGCGGTCTACGAAGCAGATAAACAAACCGATGAAGAAGGAAATGAGAAAGCAGGTTCTTCAGCCCCTGCGCTGGAATGGAAGTTAGAGCGACTAGAGCGATCGCCCTATTTTCATGCCTTCGAGCACCTGACTCCTAAAGATTTGTTTGCCCCCGGACAAGTCACTGTGTTGCAAATGAACGAGATTAGCCAAGAAGAACAACAGGTGATTTGTGCGGCTGTCTTGCGTCAAGCCAACCATGCTCGCATGAACACGCAGAAGGAACTGTTGACACCTGAAGACGAAAACTATTTGCCCTACCCTGTGTTTATTTTGATCGAAGAGGCTCATCGCTTTGCTCCAGCTCACGAGCCTTCTCGTTGTAAAGCTGTCTTGCGGACAATCTTGAGCGAGGGGCGCAAGTTTGGCTTAGGGGTAGGGCTGATCACGCAGCGTCCTGGCAAGTTGGATGCTGACGTTCTGTCTCAATGTATGAGTCAGTTTCTGATGCGGATTGTCAACCCAGTAGATCAGGAAAGTTTGAAGTACGGCGTTGAAGCAGCAGGTCGAGACTTACTAAAGGAGTTACCTGCCCTGACTAAGGGACAAGTGATTATTTCAGGAGCTTGCATCAATACGCCAGTGCTCTGTAAAGTGCGGCAACGTCTCACATCTCACGGTGGTGAAACTTTGAATGCTCCCGATATGTGGCAAAAGTACTTCCAGCCCCATCGAGTTCAAGCGCGTGAAGTTGAGGTCGCGCCTGTGGTAGGGCGCAAACGTCCAACAACCTTTAGAGGCGTCAGTATCGACTGATTCAGCTAGTTCAGCTTGCAGCCGCAATTTTTTGCTCGGTCACTAGGGTGAGGCTGCTCCAACCTCCCTGGGCATCGTAGCGGCGGACCATGCGTTGACGCAAATCAGGCTCAATTAACCAGCCAACCTCTAGGACAAACGGCTGCCCTACTTTCAGATGCTGAGGACAATTAGAAGAAGCCCCATTGGGTAACAACAAAACCCGTACTGCCTGAGCACTTTGGTCAAAATGAAGGATAGACCCATCAATCCTTGCTGTTGAAGTAATGGTCCGAGCTGCATCTCCTATTCCAAAAGTTAATTGCTGTACTAGTCGCTCAGGACTCTCTTGATGCAGCTTTAAGCGAATGGGATAGGTATCGGGCGATCGCCAATCCGGATAAATGGTCACAGCCTCCCCTTGCCATTCCCCCAACAAGTCAGGCAACCGTAGCAGAGGCCGCTCAACCACCTCCGTTCCAGTTCGGGTTTCTCGAATCAGAGTCAACTGATGTAAATTTCCATCTCGGTTAAATAACTGCACCAAACGTAATCGTTGGTCCCCAGCAATTAGACCTAACTCAGCACCAAACTCTGCAAACGGCCCGAACTGCATGGAGCCTTGCGAGAAAGCACCATTCTCAAAGAAGAGAGTCCCTCGGTTGAGAGAGCTGTATTCTAAAATCTTGTCCTGGATTTCTGGCTTTCCAGAAGCGTCTTGACTTGGCAGAAAGCGGCGCACCAATTGCCGCATCGTTTGATTATTATTAATCCCTTCAAAGGCAACTAGGGTAGGCGTATTCACTAAGACTTCTCCGTCAGGCCCAAGCTGGCTAAATGATCCCTGCCAGTCCCCCAGATTTTCTAGCAAGCATTCCCACTGAGACTTCATCTTTACTCTTAGCGAACGGCAAAGCGACGCACCGCAAATAAACTACCCATGAGACCAACTAACCCGCCGAAGCTGAGGAGGACTAGCGGCAATAAGAGCAGCTTAATAGGGCTGAGTTGTACGCCATCTGTTAGAAACTGGATCAGGTCGGGTTGTTGAGCTAACAGGTTTCCGAGGAAATGCTGGACAGCGCTAATCAAACCCCAAGCCACAACTGCACCAGCAATGCCAAAAGTAATCCCTTGCAAAATAAAGGGTAGATAAATCCAGGCTGTAGTAGCGCCTACCAACTGCATGATCTCGATCTCCCGTCGCCTCGCCATCACAATTAGGCGAATCGTGGTTGTAATTACAGCGATCGCAGTCAGTGTTAATACGCTTGTAATCGTGAAGCTAATCCAATTCAATCCCTGATTGAGTTGAGCAATACGCTTAACGGCTTCATCCACGTATCGAACTTCTTCAACACCTTGCAATTTTCTCAATTGCTCGGCTAAAGTTGGTACGCCCTCAGAGGTGCGGGCTTTCACCTTGAGTTCATCTGCAAGGGGATTGCCGTTTAACTGCTGCGTTGCACCCGCAATGTCTGAGATTCCCATTTCTTTGACTAACGCGGCCCAAGCCTCCTCTTTAGAAATTGCTTTTACAGCAATTACTTCTGGCAGTGCCTTCACAATAGGTTCCAGTGTTGTTGCCTCCACCCCTGTATTCAGGTAAACCGACACCTCTAACTGGCTACCAAATTGACCCAACAGGCCTTCCAGTTGCCAAGAAGCTTGTAAGCTAATGCCAAACAGGAAGAGCAACACAGTTACAGTGCTGACCGCAGCCCAGTTCATCCACCCTCCCCGACGAAGGCCAAGCAGTGTCTCTCGCAATAAATAGTCCAACTTCGTTAGAAATCGAAACACATTTCCCTACGCCTTTGGAGTTACTGACAATTCGAAATAATTTTTAGATCGTCACAGTGTTAATTTTGACACCAATTCTGTCCATCCTGATTCATATTGGTGCCTCTTTAAAAATTTTCAGTTTTTTTGTATTTCAGCTTTTCATCTTAACTTCGCGCTTCAGTAGTAGGTAAATTGCATGACCCTGAGTATCAGCGACCTGTTCGAGGAGAGTTATTACCTCTTCAACAATCCAGATGTCGCAGAAGCCGTTCGCCAAGGATTTTTTAGCAGTGGTTTTGAGCACTTCATTCAGTTTGGCCAGTTTGAGTTAAGTAGCAGCCCTAGTCGTGCTCCTAGCCCTCTCTATGATGAAGGTTATTATCTAGCCAACAATCCAGATATTGCAGCAGCTGTCCAAGCAGGAGTTTTTAGGAGTGGGTTTCAGCACTTCATTCAGTTTGGGCAATCTGAGTTGGGCCAAAATCCTGGATCAGTAGAAGCTCCCTCCACGCGCTCTCCCAGTCCTATATTTAATGAGGCTTTCTACCAAGCCAATAACACAGATGTCACCTCAGGGGTTCAAGGCGGGCAATTCAGTAGTGGATACGAACATTTTGTTCGCTTCGGTCAGTTCGAGACTGATACAGTCGGCACCCGCGATCCTAGTCTTCTCTACAATGAGCAGTTCTATTTAGCCCACAACCCAGATGTAGCCAATGCGGTTACAAGTGGATTCTTTGAGAGTGGTTTCCGGCATTACATCCTATTTGGTCGGCGAGAAGGTCGCGCTGCTATTAATACGCCGCCAGTTGCTAATGGGGATAGTTTTACTGCAAACGAAGATAGTGTCACGATCACGCCTGTCCTGGTAGCAAACGATGGCGATCGCGATGGAGACGCACTTGCGATCGCAGGTTTCACGCTCCCTGCTAATGGGACGTTGGTTGACAACCGAGATGGCACATTTACCTACACTCCTAGCCCCAACTTCAGCGGCACTGATTTCTTTACCTACACAGTCAGTGATGGTTTTGGTGGAGTAGCGAGCAGTACAGTCACCCTCACAGTCAATCCAGTCAATGATGTTCCTACTGCTGGAAACGATACTGCCACAGGGAATGAAGATACACCTCTCATTCTTAGCTTTGCTAACTTACTCATCAATGACAGTGATGGGGATGGGGATACTCTCTTAGTAACAGGGGTCGGTCGTCAGCCTAGTAACGGCACGATCACTAGCAACAATGGTGCTTTTACTTACAACCCTACAGCAAGATTTTTTGGTACTGATAGTTTTACCTATCTCGTCAGTGATGGGAAAGGAGGAACCGCCACTGCCACCGTTAACTTAACCGTTAACTTAGTTAACCTAGACCCAGTCGCAAACAATGATGCGCTGACGATCAACGAAGATACGCCGGGCACAGTCAATCCCTTGGCCAATGACAGTGACCCAGATGGTAATCCACTGACCCTGGTTAGTTTTGGTCAACCTAGCAAAGGTACTGTTACCAACAACAACGGCACCCTAACTTACACACCGAACGCTAATACTAGCGGCAACGATAGCTTTACTTATGTCGTTAGCGATGGCCGCACAGGAACAGCGACTGCAACAGTCAACATTACTGTCAACTCAATCCAAGACGCACCGATCGCTGGTAACGACGCGTTTACCACGAATGAAGACACACCATTCCCATTCAGGTTTACTGACTTAACCAGGAATGATACTGATCCAGATGGCGATCAAATCTTCCTAAACGGCTTTACTCAACCTAGCCAAGGCAGCGTCGTTGGCAATGGGGATGGGACATTCACTTACAACCCTGGATCTAACTTTAACGGCACTGATAGCTTTACTTACAGGATTCAGGATAGTGCAGGTGGCAGTGCAACCGCCACAGTTAGGCTAATCGTTAATTCCATTAACGACGTCCCTGTAGCAACCAATGATGCTGTTAGCGCGACTGAAGATACGGCATTCGCCATTAGCACTGCTACTTTATTAGCAAATGATTCCGATGCCGATGGAGATCCCAAGATCATTACTGGCTTCTCGCAAGCAGGGAATGGTCGAGTTGTTGACAACGGCAATGGATTCCTGACCTATACGCCTAGCCCCAATTACAGTGGTACGGATAGCTTTACCTACACCATCACCGACGGCAAAGGTGGTAATGCTTCTGCCATAGTCAACCTTACAGTTGCTCCAGTTAATGATGGACCTCCCGTACCTGGTAATGACGCTTTTACCACGAACGAAGACACCGCAGTTCTGATTAGTGGTGCGGCGCTTCTGAGAAATGACAGCGATCCAGACCCAGGTGATATCCTCTCGATTACAAGCGTAGGTTTGCCCTCTAGGGGTTCATTAACCAACAATAACGGCACCTTTACTTACACACCAAACGCCAATGTCAACGGCACGGATAGCTTTACCTACGTTGTCAGCGACGGCAACGGTGGTACTGCCTTGGGAGTCGTTAATCTGACTATTAATTCAGTTAACGATGGACCTCCGGTTGCTAATGCTGATAGTGTCACGACGGATGAAGATACAGCTAGCGCTAGCTTCAACGTACTTGCCAATGACACTGATACTGAGGGTGATCTAATTACGCTGCTTAGTAACACGCAGCCAGCCAATGGATCACTAACTAGCGCAGGTGATGGCACGTTTGTTTATACGCCTAGGGCTAACTTCAATGGCTCGGATAGCTTTAGCTACACCATCAGTGATGGCAATGGTGGCGTGGCTTCAACGACTGTTCGCATCATCGTCAACTCTGTACAAGATCCTCTGGTTGCCAATAACGATACGATCGCAACTAATGAGGATGCACAACTCAGTTTCGGCAGTAATCTTCTTACGGCGAATGACAATGATGGTGACGGCGATCCGTTTAGCATCAATACGTTTAGCCAACCTACCCAAGGCAGTCTAAGCCGTAATGGCAGTGGGACGTTCACATACACGCCTAATGCCAACTTTAACGGTAGTGATAGCTTTACCTACACAATTAGAGATAACGCTAACGGCGGCACAGCTAGCGCAACGGTTAACATTGTTGTCAATTCGACTAATGATGCTCCCATTGCGGGCAACGATGCGATCGCTGTCAATGAAGACACTCCAACGCTGATCACGATTGATCCGACGCTGCTCAGTAATGATTCTGATCCAGATGAAGACGTTCCATTCATTACCAGCTTTGCTCAACCAGGTCGGGGCTCACTGGTAGATCAAGGAGATGGCACCTATCTCTACACACCAAACACCAACATCAGTGGGACAGATAGCTTTACCTACACGATTAGTGATGGTCGAGGTGGTACCGCAAATGGCGTTGTCAATCTTACGATCGCGCCCGTTAACGATGCTCCTACAGCGCGGAATGACGCCTACACCGTTAATGAAGACACTCGGCTCTCGATCACTGCTACGAATGGCGTCCTCAGAAACGACACGGATATTGATGGCGATCGCCTGATTGTTAGTGTTTCTGAAACTAACAGCGCCCAAGGCGGAACCGTCGTTGTCAATAACAATGGCAGCTTCACTTACCAGGCTCCCACTGACTTTAGTGGGACAGATAGCTTTACCTATACCGTTGCTGATCCAACCGGTGCCATCAGTTCAGCTACGGTCATTATGACGGTCAACCCAATTAATGATCGGCCTACAGCAACGCCTGATGCAGTTACCACGAATGAGGAAGAAGCAATCACAATTGACCTCACTGATAACGCCAGTGATGTTGATGGAGATGTTCTCACGTTTGCTACTGCAACCAATCCTAGAAATGGAGCGGTTACTAACAACGGTGATGGAACTTTTAACTACACACCAAATGTTAACTTCTTTGGCAGTGATAGCTTCACCTACACGGTCAGCGATGGTAGGGGAGGAACGGCTACTTCTAGGGTTTCAATTACTGTTGATAATGTCAACGATGCTCCAGTAGGCCGGAATGATAGCTTCACCACCAGTGAAGACCCAGTCCTTGGATCTGTCACGATTCCAAATGTATTAGCCAACGACAGTGACGTTGATCGTGACCCCCTCTCCGTATCAAGCAACACTGACCCAACTAACGGCACTGTTGTTAATAACGGTGACGGTACGTTCTCGTACACACCAACTACTAACTTTAGCGGCACTGACAGCTTCACTTATGTAGTTGATGATCTTCAAGGGGGTACAGCTGAAGCAACGGTTCTGCTAACAGTCACACCTGTTAATGATCGGCCTGTCGCAACGAATGAAGATGTCAGCACTGGTGAAGAAACCGCGATCGCCATTAACCTGCTAGATAATGCCAGCGATGTCGATGGTGACTCACTAGCATTCTCTGTAGGGACTAATCCTAGAAATGGTAGCGTTGTCAACAACAACAACGGCGTTTTTACTTACACACCAAGGCTCAACTTCTCTGGTAGCGATAGCTTTACCTACCGAGTCAATGACGGCAGAGGCGGCACCGCTCTAGCCACCGTCAACATTACCGTAGAAGACGTCAACGACGCACCAATTGCTAGAAATGACAGGTTCACGGGTAATGAAGACACAGCGTTCACCTTTAGTGTGATAGCTAACGACACTGACCTTGAAGGCGATCCGCTGAATGTAGCTGAGTTTACTGAAGTTGCCAATGGTACCCTGACACCCAATACTGATGGCACCTTCACTTATCAAGCCAATGAAAACTTCAATGGCTCTGATAGCTTCACCTATGTCATTGATGATGGTCGCGGAGGCACAGCCACAGCAACTGTCAATCTCACCATTCGGCCTGGCAATGACGCTCCAACAGCCATTAGTGATGACCTAGTTACCAACGAAGATACCCTAGGCACCATCAACGTCCTAGCTAATGATAGCGACGTTGATAACGATACATTTGGTGTTCTCACCTTTACTCAAGCGGGCCGTGGCACGGTGAGAAACCTCGGCAATGGTAACTTCTCCTACCAACCACTGACTAACTTCAACGGCTCTGACAGCTTCACCTACACCATTCGTGATAGCAGAGGCGCTACTGCCACAAGCACAGTGAATGTCACTGTCGACTCGGTTAACGATGCTCCCATTGCCCGCAATGACACCCTGACGATCAACGAAGACGCTGCGGCTACTCCTATCAACATCCTGGTCAATGACACCGATGCTGATGGGGACGCGCTGACTGTGATTAATTTCACAGAGACCACCAAGGGGACGCTACTCGTCGACAATGGTACCTTCAGCTACCAGCCGAATCCCAATGCTAACGGCTCTGACAGCTTTACCTACGTCATCGATGATGGTCAAGGTGGCTCTGCGAGTGCCACGGTCAACATCGTCATTCGCTCCCTCAATGACGCTCCTCTGGCCGTCAATGATGAGCTAACCCTAGACGAAGACACCCTAGGCAGAATCAACGTCATTGCCAATGACACCGATGCTGACAGTACCTTTAGCGTTCTCAGCTTCACTCAAGCGGGTCGCGGTACGGTGAGGAACCTCGGCAACGGCAACTTCTCCTATCAACCGCTGACCAACTTCAACGGCTCTGACAGCTTCACCTACACCGTTCGTGATGCTGCTGGTGCCACTGCCACGGCCACGGTCAGTGTCGGGGTCAACTCGATTAACGATGCTCCCATTGCTCGCAATGACAGTCAGACGATCAACGAGGACAACGGAGCCATTCTCATCAATGTTATTGCCAATGACACCGATGTAGACCGCGA